>NZ_JAFEUF010000028.1 GCF_016901035.1 Streptomyces durocortorensis | reverse complement strand
TATCTGTCTATGTGTGCGTGTCTCGTGGTCTAGTAGTTGTGTATAATTGTCAGCCGCAACCCCGCCCACCGCACCGAGCGCGAGCTGCTCAAGCTCGCCCTCCAGAAGCCCGCCCTGGTCTCCCCGGCCTTCGACGCGTACGGCGTGGACGAGTTCACCGCCCCGCCCTACGCCGCCGTGCGCCGGTGCATCGAGGAGGCGGGCGGCGCCGAGCAGGGCCTCACCGACGACCGGGCGTATCTGGGCGCGGTCCTGGACGCCGCCCCCGACAACACCGTCCGCAACCTCGTCACCGAGCTGGCCGTCGAGGTCTTCCGCGGCAAGTCCATCGACGAGACCTACGCGGGCATGCACCTCGTCCACGTCAGGCTTCGCGCCGTCGACCGCCGCATCAACGACGTACAGGGCAGCCTCGCCCGCCTCGGCAGCAACGTCGCCCCCCAGGACCTGGCCGCCGCGCAGAACGAGGTCTGGGTGCTCCAGCAGTACGCCCAGTCCCTGCGCGCCCACGGCGCCGCCGCGCTCTGAGCCCGCCCGGGGCCGGTGACCGCGCTCCGAGGCACCCGCTCCCGCCCGGCCGGTAGTCGCCCGGTGACGGACCGGAACCAAAAAGTCCCCGCACGCCCCTCGTGACAGCCGTGTGCCGTACCCCACACTGGGGAATGTCTGAGTCATCGGAGCACGCCGGTCCCCAGGGGAGCACCCCCGGGGCCGGACAGACCTCCGCCCCGTCATCCGGCAGCGATCACCTGGAGGTCGCCCCCGTGCAGACCCGGACCGTGACGACCACGACCGAGCCCATCGCGGCCATCCGGGCGCAGCACAGGGCCCTGCACCACCCGGAGAACGCGGCAGGCCCGCCCGGACACCCACCCGAGGCAGTCATGGTGGAAGCGACGCACCTCCCCGACCCCCCGGAGCCGCGGAACCGGGCGGACTCCGGCGGCCCCACCTCCGACCTGTTCCGGCAGTATCTGCGCGAGATCGGCCGCATCCCGCTGCTCACCGCCGCCGAGGAGGTCGAGCTCGCCCGCCGCGTCGAGGCCGGCCTCTTCGCCGAGGAACGCCTCTCGGGCACCCCGGACCTCGACTCCCGCCTCGCCGGGGACCTGGACCGGCTGGTGGTGATGGGCCGCACGGCCAAACGCCGCCTGATCGAGGCCAACCTCCGCCTCGTCGTCTCGGTCGCCAAGCGGTACGTGGGCCGCGGGCTGACGATGCTCGACCTGGTCCAGGAGGGGAACCTCGGCCTGATCCGGGCGGTGGAGAAGTTCGACTACGCCCGGGGCTACAAGTTCTCCACGTACGCGACCTGGTGGATCCGCCAGGCGATGTCCCGCGCCCTGGCCGACCAGGCCCGCACCATCCGCGTCCCCGTCCATGTCGTGGAGCTGATCAACCGCGTGGTGCGTGTCCAGCGCCGACTCCTCCAGGAGCGCGGCGTCGAACCGACCGCCCAGGACATCGCCGTCGAGCTGGACCTGACCCCCGAGCGGGTCACCGAAGTCCTGCGCCTCGCCCAGGAGCCGGTCTCGCTGCACGCCCCCGTCGGCGAGGAGGACGACGTCTCCTTCGGCGACCTCATCGAGGACGGCGACGCCACCTCACCCGTCGAGTCCGCCGCCTTCCTGCTGCTGCGCGAACACCTGGAGGCGGTGCTCTCCACCCTCGGCGAGCGCGAACGCAAGGTCGTCCAACTGCGGTACGGCCTGGACGACGGGCGGCCCCGCACCCTGGAGGAGATAGGACGGATCTTCGGCGTGACACGCGAACGCATCCGCCAGATCGAGTCCAAGACCCTCAGCAGGCTGCGGGACCACGCCTTCGCCGACCAACTCCGCGGCTATCTCGACTGATCCACTCGAGGGGAATCAGTCCACCTCGGCCAGCGCCTCCGCGAACTGGGCGGCGTACAACCGTGCATAAGCGCCACCGGCCGCCAACAACTCATCATGTGTGCCCTGTTCGACGATCGACCCGTTCTCCATCACCAGGATCACGTCCGCGTCCCGGATCGTGGAGAGCCGGTGCGCGATCACGAACGACGTACGCCCGTGGGCCAGGCGCGCCATCGCCTTCTGGATCAGCACCTCGGTCCGGGTGTCCACCGAGCTGGTCGCCTCGTCGAGCACCAGGATCACCGGGTCGGACAGGAACGCCCGCGCGATGGTGATCAGCTGCTTCTCGCCCGCGCTGACACCGGTCCCCTCGTCGTCGATCACCGAGTCGTACCCGTCGGGCAGCGTCCGGATGAACCGGTCGGCATGCGCCGCCCGGGCCGCCTCCTCGATCTCCTCCCGGGTGACCTCGCGCGAAGCGCCGTACGCGATGTTCTCCGCGATCGTCCCGCCGAACAGCCAGGTGTCCTGGAGCACCATGCCGATCGAGGACCGCAGGTCGTCCCGGGACATCTTCGCCACATCGACCCCGTCGAGCGCGATCCGCCCGCCGGTCACCTCGTAGAACCGCATCAGCAGATTGACCAGCGTCGTCTTGCCCGCCCCGGTCGGACCGACGATCGCGACGGTCTGCCCCGGCTCCACGCTCAGCGACAGATCCTCGATCAGCGGCTTCTCCGGCTCGTAGCGGAACGACACCTTCTCCAGCGAGACCCGTCCGTCCATCCGCTCCGGCCGCTCCCCGTGCTCCGGATCCGCGTCCTGCTCCTCGGCGTCCAGCAGCTCGAAGACCCGCTCCGCCGACGCGATGCCGGACTGCACCAGGTTCGCCATCGAGGCGACCTGCGTCAGCGGCATCGAGAACTGCCGCGAATACTGGATGAACGCCTGGACGTCCCCGATCGACAGCGCACCCGAGGCGACCCGGAGCCCGCCGACCACGGCGACCAGCACGTAGTTGAGGTTCGAGATGAACATCATCAGCGGCTGCATGATCCCGCTGGCGAACTGGGCCTTGAAGCCCGCCTCGTACAGCGCGTCGTTCTGCTCGGCGAAGTCCCGCGCGGACTCCTGCTGCCGGCCGAAGACCTTCACCAGGGTGTGCCCGGTGTACATCTCCTCGACATGGGCGTTGAGCGTGCCCGTCACCCGCCACTGCTGCACGAACTGCGGCTGCGACCGCTTGCCGACCTGCGTGGCCACCACCACCGACAGCGGGATCGTCACCAGCGCGACCAGCGCCAGCAGCGGCGAGATCCAGAACATCATGATCAGCACGCCGACGATCGTCAGCAGGGAGTTGATGAGCTGCCCCATCGTCTGCTGGAGCGTCTGCGAGATGTTGTCGATGTCGTTCGTCGCCCGGCTCAGCACCTCACCGCGCTTGGCCCGGTCGAAGTACGACAGCGGCAGCCGCGCCAGCTTCGTCTGCAGGTCCTCGCGCAACTGGAACACGATCCGGTTGATCACCCGGATCGACAGACGGGTCGCCACCAGCATCAGCAGCCCGGCCCCGACATAGACCGCCAGGGCCAGCAGCAGGACGTTCCCCACCGCGCCGAAGTCGATGCCCTCGCCCGGGGTGAAGTCCACGCCCGACAGCATGTCGGCCATCGACCCCCGGCCGTCCTCCCGCAGCCCCTCGATCGCCTGCGCCTTCGTCGTGCCCTCGGGCATCTCGTGCCCGACCACACCGGCGAAGATCAGATCGGTCGCCATGCCGAGGATCTTCGGCCCGGCCACCGACAGCGCGACACTCACCGCCACCGCGCCCAGCATCAGCCACAGCGAGGCCTTCTCCCGGCCGAACCGCTTCAGCAGCCGCTTGCTCGACCCCTTGAAGTCCATCGACCGGTCGGTGGGTGCGCCCCCGGCCATCATCCGTCCGCCCGGACCGGCCATTACGCGGCCTCCGCTTCCGTCAGCTGGGAGAGCACGATCTCCCGGTACGTTTCATTGCCGTCCATCAACTCGTGATGGGTGCCGGTCCCCACGAGCCGGCCCTCGTCCAGCACCAGGATCCGGTCCGCGTCACGGATGGTGGACACCCGCTGCGCCACGATCACCACGGTCGCCCCGGCCGTCTCCCGGCCGAGCGCCGCCCGCAGCGCCGCGTCGGTCGCGTAGTCCAGCGCGGAGAACGAGTCGTCGAACAGATAGATCTCCGGCCGCTGCACCAGCGTCCGCGCGATGGCTAGCCGCTGCCGCTGACCACCGGACACATTGGTGCCGCCCTGCGCGATCGGCGCGTCGAGCCCGTGCTCCAGCCCCTCCACGAACCCCTTGGCCTGCGCCACCTCCAGCGCGTGCCACAGCTCCTCGTCGGTGGCGTCCGGATTCCCGTACCGCAGGTTCGTCGCCACCGTCCCCGAGAAGAGGTACGGCTTCTGCGGCACCAGGGAGACCGTCTTCGCCAGCAGCGCCGGATCCAGCGTCCGCACGTCCTCGCCGTCGACCAGCACCTCGCCGTCCGTCACGTCGAACAGCCGGGGTACGAGCCCGAGCAGTGTGGACTTCCCGCTGCCCGTCGACCCGATGACCGCGGTGGTCTCCCCGGGCCGGGCCACCAGATCGACGGCCCGCAGCACCGGCTCCTCCGCACCCGGATACCGGAACTCGGCCCCGCGCACCTCCAGATGCCCGTGCCGCCGCAGCTCGGTGACGGGCGCGACGGGCGGCACGACACTCGACTCGGTCCCGAGGACCTCCTCGATGCGCTCGGCGCACACCTCGGCGCGCGGCACCATCATGAACATGAAGGTGGCCATCATCACGGCCATCACGATCTGCATCAGATACGCGAGGAACGCGGTCAGCGCACCGATCTGCATCCCGCCGCTGTCGATGCGGTGCGCGCCGAACCACACCACCGCGACCGACGACAGGTTGACCACCGTCATCACGGTCGGGAACATCAGCGCCATCAGCCGCCCGGTCGCCACCGACACATCGGTCAGCTCGGTGTTCGCGCCCCGGAAGCGCTCCTCCTCGTACCCGTCCCGGACGAAGGCCCGGATCACCCGGTTGCCGGTGATCTGTTCGCGCAGCACCCGGTTCACGCCGTCCAGCCGCTCCTGCATGGTGCGGAACAGCGGCCCCATCCTGCGCACGATGAGGCCGACCGAGATCCCGAGCACCGGCACGACCGCGAGGAGCACGGCGGAGAGCGGCACATCGAGGCCGAGCGCCATGATGATGCCGCCGACGCACATGATCGGGGCCGACACCATCAGGGTGAACGCCAGCAGCACCAGCATCTGGACCTGCTGGACGTCGTTGGTGGTCCGGGTGATCAGCGAGGGCGCCCCGAAGCGCCCCAGCTCCCGGGCCGAGAAGGACTGCACCCGGTCGAAGACGGCGGCCCGCACATCACGCCCGAGGGCGGAGGCGGTGCGCGCCCCGTAGTAGACGGCCCCCACATTGCACAGCACCTGGAGAACACTGACGGCGATCATGAGACCGCCGAACTCCAGGATGTAGCCGGTGTCGCCCGTCACGACACCGTTGTCAATGATGTCGGCGTTCAGGCTGGGCAGATACAGAGTGGCGCAGGTCTGGAGCAGCTGGAGGAGCACCAGCAGCACGATGGGTTTCTTGTACGGGCCCAGATGGGCCCGCAGGAGTTTTATGAGCACGCGGGTCTCTCGGAATCGGCGGCAGGCAGAGGCCGACCTAGTTTCGCGTACGCCGTACGTCACGGGCGAACCGTTTTCCCCAAGCCCGGGTCAAACCTGGAGCGCGGGGGAGACTCCCGCACCCGGGCTCACGGCGGCGCGCACCCCGGTGCAAGGACGCCGGGCGCACTGCGGTGCGAGGACTGCGCCGGGGTGCGCGCCCCCGACCGAGAAGAGAAGCAGGCCCTACGCGGGGTGCTGGCCGCCGAAGGCCCCGGGGTGGATCTGGTCCCGGGTCGCCGCGTACTGCTGCCGCACCGCACCGCCCACCGCCAGCTCGTCGCCGGGCTCCAGCACCTGGGCCGCGGCGCCCTGCCAGGCCGGGGGAGTGCGCGGGTCGAGGGCCCCCTGCGAGACCCCGAGCGCCCAGGCCGCCTGCCGGGCCGCGCCGATCGCCGCGTACTGGGCTGGCTCCGGCACCACGACCTGGGTGCCGAACACCGCCGGGGCCAGCGCCTGCACGGCGGGCAGTTCGGCGGCCGCGCCCAGCAGGAACACCCGCCGCACCTCGACACCCCGCCCGCGCAGCACGTCGAGGGCGTCGGCGAGCGAGCACAGCATGCCCTCGAACGAGGCCCGCGCCAGATGCTCCGGCTTCATCGACTCACGCCGCAGCCCGCAGAGGGTGCCGGCGGTGTGGGGAAGCTGAGGAGTGCGCTCCCCTTCCAGATAGGGCAGCAGGACCAACCCCGACGCTCCCGGGGTGGACTTCAGGGCGAGCGCGGACAGCTCCTCCAGCCCGTCCACGCCCAGCATCTCGGCAGTGCCGCGCAGCGCCCGTACGGCATTGGAGAGGTGGACGACCGGCAGATGCATGCCGGTGGCGTCGGCGAACGAGGTGATCATCCCGCTCGGATCGGCGAGGGCCTCGTGGTGGACCGCCATCACGGACCCGGAGGCCCCCAGAGACACCACCGCGTCGCCCACGGCGACCCCGAGCCCGAAGGCGGCGGCCATGGTCTCGCCGGTCCCGGCGGAGATCAGGAGCCCCTCGGGCGTCGTCCCGGCGGAGTCGGAGGGCCCGAGCACCTCGGGCAGCGCGGCGGAGTGCCCGAGGGCCAGCTCCACCAGATCGGGCCGGTAGGAGGCGGACCCGGCCGACCAGTACCCCGTACCCGAGGCCGCGCCCCGGTCCGTGGTCCGCCGGGCGGGCCGGCCCAGCAACTGCCACACGAGCCAGTCGTGCGGCTGGAGCACGGCGGCCACCCGCTGGGCGTTCTCCGGCTCGGTCCGCGCCAGCCAGCGCAGCTTCGTCACGGGCTGCGCGGCCTGCGGTACGGCCCCGACCGCCTCGGCCCAGGCCTGCCGCCCGCCGAGCCCGTCGATGAGATCGGCCGCGGCGACCTGCGCCCGCCGGTCGTTGCCGAGCAGGGCCGGGCGTACGAGATTGCCCTGCCGGTCCAGCGGGACGAGCCCGTGCTGCTGCGCGGAGACCCCGATGGCCTGCACACCTTCGAGCAGCCCGCCGGAGGCCGCCTCACCGAGCGAGAGCAGCCAGACCTGCGGATCGACCTCGGCGGCCTTGGCCTCGACCGGATGGGCGGCGTACCCCTCCCGGAGCACGGCGCCCGAGTCCGTGTCGCAGACGACGATGTGAGTGAAAGTGGACGAACTGTCCAGCCCCGCGACTATGCCCATACGGAGATTCTGCCGCACCGACGGACTTTCCCGTAACTCCCGTCGCACCTCGCGGGACGGCTAGGTGTTGGTCGTCCCCCAGTCGTCCTCGAAGCCGTTCTGGCTGCTGCGGTCCCGCAGCGACCGGACGCGCTCGGCGACGGAGGCGGGGACCTTGTCCCCGACCTTGTCGCTGACCGAGTGGTACGCCTTGCCGGCGATGTCCCGTCCGCTGTGCGCGGCACTCTCGGCTGCGTTGCGCACGGCGGGGTTCTCCGTGAACTGCCGGGCCGACTTCTTCAACTGCTCGTAACGCTCGCGCCCGGCTCGCGTGCCGAGCACGTAACCGAGGGCCACTCCGGCGATGAACGTGAGCCGGTACCGCATGGCTGCCACCCTTCCTACGCTTGGTGCGACGTGTGCAGCCCGCCTACCCGCGAGCACCCGAGATCACCCCGGGCGATACCGATTGGCGGAGCACCCCCCTGCTTGCGCTAATGTATGTGTCGCAGCGAACGCGCGCCGCCCGGCAGCCGCCAGGCAGGTACGATTTCGAAGCAACGCAGCAATCCCCTGTAGCTCAATTGGCAGAGCAGCCGGCTGTTAACCGGCAGGTTACTGGTTCGAGTCCAGTCGGGGGAGCGCGATCCCCTGTAGCTCAATTGGCAGAGCATTCGGCTGTTAACCGGAGGGTTACTGGTTCGAGTCCAGTCGGGGGAGCGGAACGAAAGAGGACCCCTCGGGGTCCTCTTTCGCGTACCTGGCCCGGCCCTCTCCCGGCCCGTCGGACGGCCCCCGGAACGACTCTTTCGGGTCTCCTGGATCTCCCCTGCAACCGGGCAGCACGCAGCGACGTCCTCAAGATCAGGTGAAGCCGGCCAACCGGAGCGAGAGATCGTATGACCGGCTATGCTGCGGCAGACGGAGCGCACACTTGTACGCGCCACGCCGAAACGGGGCGGTAGCTCAGCCGGTTAGAGCAGCGGACTCATAATCCGTCGGCCGTGGGTTCGAGTCCCACCCGCCCCACCGAGCGTCCCCAGGCAGAATCGTTCTTGCCTGGGGAAACGCGTTCTTCGGCGGCGGTTTCCGTGCAGCGAACGCCGCACGGAGGTGCAGCGAACGTGGCGCTTGGGGTAGGCGTAAAAGGTCTTACGTGGCTGTGACCTGGGACTTTCCCGGTGTCCTGTCCGTGGGAGCGTCGTGGTGTGCTCCCACGGCCGCTTGAACGGCGAATCCTGGTCGCTCACGCCTGTGATGGTGAGGGGGGTATCTCCGGCGCGGTCTTTCCCGCTGAGGTACTGGCGCTTGCCAGGTCAGCCTGCCGACGCGCAGCGGAGCTGTAGGGGCAGTGCCCGTGTGATGGCTCGTGAAGTCGAACTCGTCAGTTCTGCGGTGCCCGGGCAAGGTCCTGGGTGAGGTTCCCGGTTGAGCCGGGAGCGGCGGGGGCCGACGGCTCCTTCTGCGAGTGAGCGGCGGTCGGTTATGGGCGCACAAGGCGTCTGGCGGTGAGTGATGGTGACGGCGGAGTCCCACGTGAGCGGGCAGGGGTGCTGTCCGGGAGTGTGTTACGCAACATCACAGACGGTGCCTGAGGTGAGAGTTGCGCTCGTCTCACCTTGTGTGTGTCGTCGACGACACCCCGACAAAGCCCTGGCCCAGGCCCGGGCAGCAGCCGACGGTCGGGACGTCCACCTCGGCGGGGGCGCGCGGACCATCCGCGCCTTCCTCGAGGCGGATCCGGTCGACACCCTGTACGTAGCGGTCTCCCCCTGGAGCTCGTCCGAGCACCAGGCTCTGGCAGTCCCCGGACGAGCTCGATGACCGATTCCATCACGACGTCGTCCCCAGCCCCAGCGGGGCGGTCCACCACCTACTCCGGAGACGTTGACCGACCGATCGCGCTGCTCGACGGCTCCACGGAACTGCGTCCCGTTGATCGATCCTGTTGTGGCACGCTCAGCGTGCGCCCGATAGTCACCGGAGCGTGACCAGTACGGGATTCCCTCGAGAGACGCAGCTCGTGGAGTGGAACCGGCCGAATCCTTGCCGGGGGTATGCAGGCAAGTCGGGTTGGTCGCCTCCCGGACGAGCGGCTCGTGCCGCTAGCCTGTAGCACATGGAGTTGATCAGGGCAGCTTCGGCAGAGTTCGAACGAGTTGTGCGCCAATTGCCCGCGGACTCGTCGGAGCAACCGACGCCGTCGGGAATCTCGGCACGCGAGTTGATTGAGCACGTGGTGGTGGGGAACCGCTTCACCGCACTTCTGCTGGCAGGTGTTGGTCGCGGCGAGGCCCGCGCCATGCTCGCAGCCAAGCAGGTCGGCGATGACCCAGTCGCTGACGTGAGTGAGTCCGCACAGCGCCAAGCACAGGCATTCTTCGCGACATCGCCCGGGCAACAGGTCGCGGGCCCGAACGGAAATGTTCCCGTCGCCGCCTACTTGCGATTCCGTCTCGTCGACCTGGTAGTGCACGCGTGGGACCTCTTGCGTGCCGCGCGTCTCGACGAGACCCTCGATCCGCAGACTGTTCTCGGCGTGCTGAACACGGTCGAGCCGCACCTGGACGAAATGCTTTCCTTCGGAGCGTATGGTGCCGGTCCGAGCGGAACGCTGCCTGCTGACGCGTCACCACAGATCCGGCTGCTCGACTCGTTCGGGCGACGGCCGTAGGCGACATCTCCGATCGTGCGGATGACGATCCTGCTCTGGTGACTGACGCCCTCCGGTCATCTGGTCCGCTGAAGGACCCTCGGCCGAGCCGAGTGCCGACGGCCTTCGGACGCTCTCGTGCAAGGCGATGGGGCGCGCCGGTCGCGGATGTCATTCAGTGGGCGCGGGTGCGCTGTCCGCGGACTGTCCGGGGGCTCATGCCGAGTTCTTGGCTCATGGCCCGTCGAAGTGCCGTCGGGTCGCTGTACCCGACCGCATGGGCGACTCCGGTGACGGCGAGGTCAGTGTTGTGTAGAAGTTCGACAGCTCGCTCGACACGCAGGCGTCGTAGGAATCGAGCAGGTGACATACCTGTGGCTTCGCTGATTCTGCGGGTGAGGGTGCGCGGACTGAGGTGTGCGGCGGCGGCCAAGTCCCTCACCCCTATGCTTGTGTCGAGGTGTTGGAGCGCCCACGACCGCGCGATTGCGACATCGCTGTCGGCGCCCCCGATCGTCTCGGGCATCACGTAGGGAGACTGCGACCGACGACGGTCAACCGCGAGGTACCTGGCGCACTCCCGGGCGAGCGCCTCCCCAGCGTGACGCCCTACGAGAGTCAGCATCAGGTCCAGGTGCGCCAAGGCTGCCCCTGCGGTTGTCACCGGGCCGTCGGTGACGACGAGATCAGCAGGTGTCAACCGAACTGCGGGGTACCTGCAGGCGAACAGCGGCGCCAGCCACCAGGTGGTAGTCGCACGTCGCTGATCGAGGATGCCGGCTTCGGCGAGGAGGAACACTCCGGCGCACGAGGCTGCGATCTCGCTACCTGCTGTGGCGGCTTCCTTCAAGTAGTGCGCCCCCGCTCTGGCATCGGGCGCTGCGAGTCGGCTGCGAACCTCTTGGGTGTTTCTCATCCCGAGACCAGGGACGACCACGAGATCCACCGGATCCGTTGCGTCTCCATAGCCGTTGGCGACCCAGGGCTGGACGTCGAACTGATTGGCCCGTCCCGATCGGAGGGCCAGCCGGTTCGCGGTGTCGAGGACATCAACCGTGATGGCCACGGAGGTGGCCATCGCTCCCTCGAGATCCAGGACGCGGACCGAGGTCATGTCTCGAACCGCCCGGAATGTGGCCGGTCTCGCTCCCTCAAGGACTTCATAGTGATCCATCGTAGTCACCAGATCGGCCGCACTCCGCGACGATCCATCGCGGGGGGACCTCCATGGCGGATCACGACGTGACCCAAGACGACGACCTCGCCGACTTCACCGTGCGGTCCATCTCGCTCCTCGGTCAGGTGCGTCGCGTGTATGTCAGCGGTGACGGTCCCGGTGTGATCGTGATGCACGAGATGCCCGGCATCAGCCCACACGTCGCTCGTTTCGCCCGATGGGTCCGCGATCGTGGCATGACGGTCTACCTGCCTTCCCTCTTCGGCACCGACGGCGCCCTCGGTGACGCCGACAGCGGGGCACAGGTGTTTCGTCGTCTCTGCGTCTCGAAGGAGTTCCGCGCACTCGGCGGTGGCGAGTCGAGCCCCATCACGACGTGGTTGATGGCCCTCGCTCGCTCGGCGCACCGTGAGTGCGGGGGGACGGGTGTGGGCGCGGTCGGGATGTGCTTCACCGGCAACTTCGCCATCACCATGATGCTCGAGAGCGCCGTCGTCGCGCCGGTGGCCTGCCAGCCGTCCCTGCCGTTGGATGAGCCGGGTGTCCTGGAGATCAGCGACGCCGAGCTCACCGCCGTGAAGGAACGTCTCGACCGTGACGATCTCACCGTCCTGGCCTACCGATTCGAGGGTGACAAGGTCTGCACCAGGGCACGCTTCGATGCCTACGCGCAAGCCTTGGGTGACTCCTTCGTCAGCCGCGAACTCCCCGACACTGCCGCGAATCGTGATGCACCGCCGTTCTTCGCTGCTCACGTTCCCTATCCCCACAGCGTGGTCACTGTTCACCTCGTCGATCGCGAGGGCGAACCGACCGCCACGGCACGCGACGAGATCCTCGACTTCCTTGTCCAACGGCTTCACGGCCACGCCGACTCAGACCGCTCGACTGACGCTCACGCGAACCGGCCCTCTCCAGATAGGAACCTTCTGTGACTGCCTACGCCATCGCCCATCTGCGCGACGCCGAGCCGCACCCGGACGTCGCCGAGTACATGGAGCGGATCGCCGGCACGTTCGAGCCCTTCGGGGGTCGCTTCCTCGTGCACGGCACGCCACCGGAGGTGAAGGAGGGCGCGTGGGCCGGACACGTCGTGGTGATCGGCTTTCCCGGGATCAACGAGGCCAGGGACTGGTGGGACTCTCCCGCCTACCGGGAGATCGCACCCCTTCGCTCCCGGCACATCCAGGGCGACATCATCCTCGTCGGCGGCGTTCCCCAGGACTACGACCCGAGCGCCACCGCGCAGGCCATCCGGAACGCCCCGGCATCGCGCTGAGGTCGTCGCCCCCGTAAGGACGGCGGTGTCAGATTCGCACCTGCGTACGACACCTTCACCCACCCCGTCGCCCGGCGGCTTGGCCCGGAAAGCCGAGCTGGTCGACTGCGCGGTGGACGTGCTGCGCAGGCACGTCCGTCGCCGAGGTTGCCTGCCGCGCAGGCGTCAGCAACGGAGTGGTGACCTGCCACTTCCCTACCGAGGAGGACTTGTTGAGCGAGGTGGTGACCTCCCTCTACCGCGAGGCCGGGTGGCAGATCGGCCAGGTGACGGGCGACAGCGACTCGGTGATCGGCGAGCTCGCGACCTGCATCAGGAGCAACCTCACTTTCGTCGCCGACCATCCGAGGCACGTGCGCGCAGTCATGGAGGTGGCGGCGAACATGCGACCTGCGGACGGCCCCCCGGGAGGCGAGGATCCCCTGAGTGCCCACCTGCGAGAGCTGATCGAGCGAGGGCAGGCGACGGGTGAGGCCGCGGATGTGGACGCCGGGGTGCTGGCCATGACGATGCGGGCGTCGATCGACGCCGCCGCGGCCCGCGCCGCCTGCGACCCGACGGCTGACCCACGAGGCCACGCCGAGCACCTGGTCACCATCGTCCGACGTGCACTGCAGGCCACGGAGCCACGATGAGGGCCCCGAGAAGCGGTCCGGCCGCCTTCACCGGCTTCCTCCTCATCGACCTCGTCGTCCCGCTCGCGTCCTACTACGTGCTCCGCGCACTGGGCGCATCCGTCTGGACAGCGCTCCTCACCGGGGCCGCCCTGCCCATGCTCCGCCTGAGCGCCGGCCTGGTCCTTCGGCGGCGCGTCCCCGGGGCGAGCCTCTTCGTTCTCGGGCTCATCACCGTCGGGACTGCGATCGGCCTCATGACTGCCGACTCGCGGCTCCTGATGGCCCGCGAGAGCTATCTGACCGGCTTCGTCGGAGTTTGGGTCCTGCTGTCGCTGCTGCGGGCACGACCGCTCGTCTTCACGGCGACCGTCGGTTTCATGCCCCCGGCGCCGGCCGAGGACTGGCACCGGTCCTGGGAGACGAGCGAGACCTTTCGGCGAGCGATGCGGGGCATGACCTGGGGCTTCGGACTGGCCTTCCTCATCGATGCTGCGGCTCGGGTCGTGATGAGCTACACGCTGCCTCTGGACCTCGTCCCGGCGACCTCCGCCGCACTTCTCGCCGTGCTGCTGGTCGTCGTGGTCCGGACGGGCAAGGCATGGGGACGCCGACACATGCGCCGGAGCACCGTGCCGCCGCGGCGCCCCCACACCCGTGGGCCGTGGTCGTACTTGGCGTGGCTCGTGTCCCGGCAGCGCGGCCGGGTCACGCTCGGAGCGGTGCTCGGCAGCGCCTGGATGATGGGGCTCGCCCTACCGCCGTACGTGCTGTCCCGTGCGATCGACAGCCTCGCGAAGAGCCAGCAGAACGTGGTGCTGGGGTGGACGGCTGTCCTGCTCCTGGTCGGGGGCGTCCTGGCGGGCCTGAGCATCTGGCGGCATCGCACCATGACCCGGGTGCGCATGGATGCGGCGCTGCGGACGGTGTCAGAGGTGAACGCCCACGGCATCCGTCTGGGAGACACGATGGCGCGTCGCGCGCTCACCGGGGAGGTCGTGGCCATCGGAGGTGGGGACGCGTGGACGATCGGGCGCAGCCTCACTGCGACCGGGCCGGGAGTCGGTGCGGTGCTCGCCTACGTGGTGATCGCGGTGCTGCTGTTGCGGATCTCCGTGCTACTGGCTGTGGTCGTGCTGGCGGGGGTTCCGGTCCTGGCCCTGGTCGTGGGCCCGGCGACGCGCCGGCTCCGGACGGTCGGTACGCCGTATCGCGAGCAGCAGAGCCGAGTGACGGGTCGCATCGTGGACATCGTCGCGGGGCTGGGCGTCCTGAACGGCTTGGGCGGAAAAGCGGTCTACGCCGACCGTTTCCGCGCCGAGTCACAGCGGCTGCTGCAGCACGGCTATCGGGTCGGCCGCGTCACGAGCGTGATCCAGGCAGCCGGTCTGGGGCTGCCGACACTGTTCTCCGCAGTGGTGGTGTGGCTGGCCGCCCGGCTCGCGGTCGAGGGCAGCATCACGGTGGGCGAACTGGTCGCGGTCGCCGGCTACGCCGCGGTGCTGGCGGTGCCGGTGGCCTCCTTCATCGAGGGCGCGCTCGATCTCAGCCAGGCTCTCGTGGCCGCACGTCGGGTGACCGACTTCCTTGACGTGCGCCCCGACAGCACCGGCTCGGCGGTGCCCCCGGGGCGTGGAGACCTGATCGACGAGGCCTCCGGGCTGCGGATCGCACCGGGGACGTTCGCTGCGGTCGCCACCGCCCAGTACTCCGACGCCGTGGCCCTCGTCGACCGGCTCGGCGGCTTCCGCCCAGGTGCCACCTGGGCCGGGCAGCCGACCTCCGAGCTCGATCCCGCCCAGCTGCACAAGCAGGTGCTGGTGGCCGACAACGACGCCGCCCTGTTCGCCGGGTCCCTGGCCCAGGTGGTGGCCGGTCGCCTCGACGTCGCCGACCTCGGTGAGGCTGCGATCCTGGACGCGCTGCACACCGCCGCCGCCGACGACGTGGTGCGGGGCCTGCCCGAGGGCCTGGGGTCGAGGATCGACTCCGGGGGACGGAACCTCTCCGGCGGTCAACGCCAACGCGTCCGGCTCGCTCGGGCGACGATCGCCGACCCGACCGTCCTGCTCGCGGTGGACCCGACCTCGGCGCTCGACGCTGCCACGGAGGCCACCGTCGTCGACCGCCTCACCCACCACCGTCGCGGCAAGACCACATTGGTCACCTCGACGTCCGCGCTCGTGCTGCAAGGAGCCGACGTGGTGCACCTGCTCGCCGACGGCCGGGTGGTCGCAAGCGGCACCCACACCGCCTTGCTGGCCAACCCCGCCTACGCCGCTCTGGTCCACCGCGGACGACCGGTCACCAGCGCCCACGACCCCGAGATCCAGGCATGAGCGCGCAGCCGTTGCCGGTGGCAGAGCCCGGCGAGGTCCGCCGTGCTGCGTGGCGGCTCATCCGCTCCGACCGCGCAGCATTCATCGCCGTGCTCCTCGCCAACTGCGCGGCGGCGGGCGCAGGTCTGGTCGGGCCGTGGCTGCTCGGGCAGATCGTCAACGAGGTGCAGGCCGGGGCCGGCGTCGCGACCATCGACCGGTTGGGCCTCCTCGTGGTGCTTGCCGCGGCCGCGCAGCTCCTGATCGGGCACCAGGCCCGCCGCCTGGGCTACCGGTTCGGCGAACGGACCGCCGCCCGACTGCGCGAGCAGCTGGCCGACCGGCTCATGCGGATCCCTGCACGAGCAGTCGAAGGGGCCGGCACCGGCGACCTGACCTCACGTGCCACGACCGACGCCGGCCTGGTGTCGTTCGCTCTGCGCGACGCCGCGCCAGAGATGGTGTTCGCCCTTGCCCAGGCGCTGATCATCATCGTCGCCGTCGTCCTGCTCTCCCCCGTGCTGGGCGCCGTCGGACTGGTCGCACTCGTCGCCATCCCCGTGGTCCTGCGCTGGTACCTGCGCCGCGCCCGGTCGGCCTATCTGGCCCAGGCAGCCGCGCATGCCGAGGTCGCCGACGTCCTGGCCGGCACCGCCGCCGGCGCCCGGACGGTGGAAGCGCTCGGCCTGCAGGAGCGGCGGGCCGCCGACTGCTCGTCCGCGATCGCTGCCGCGACAGCCGCCCAGCTGCGCACCCTTCGCCTGCGGAGCGTGTTCTTTTCGACCATCGACGCCTCCACCGCTCTTGCCGTCGGCGCCGCGTTCGGCGTGGGCGGCCTGCTCTACCTCGACCACCGGCTCAGCCTCGGCACCGTCGTCGCGGTCGTCCTCTACCTGCGCCAGCTCACCACCCCGATCGACACGATCCTGATCTGGGTGGAGACTTTGCAGAGCAGCGCCGCCTCGTTCGCCCGCATCGAGGGCCTCGCCTCGTCAGCGGAACCGCCACGACGCAGCGCCGAGGGCGTCACGGCCGTCCCCACCGACCAGGACATCGTCGTCACCGACGTCCGCTACGCCTACGACGGGGCCGACGTCCTCCACGGTGTCGACCTCGACGTCCGGGCCGGCGAGCGTCTCGCCGTCGTGGGGACGTCGGGAGCAGGCAAGACCACCCTGGGTCGCCTCATCGCCGGCATCGACCGTCCCCGATCAGGGAGGGTCACCGTGGGCGGTGCGGACGTCGCCGACCTCGCACCCGAGCAGCTTCGCCAGCACATCGTCCTGGTGACCCAGGAGCACCACGTGTTCGCCGACCCGCTGCGCGACAACCTCACCATCGCGGCACCTCACGCCACCGACGCCGAGCTCCTCGAGGCCCTCGACGTCCTCGGCGCAGACTGGTTCGACGACCTCCCCGACGGGCTCGACACCGACCTCGGCACCCATCGGCTCGGCGGCGCCCAGGCCCAGCACGTCGCGCTCGCCCGAGTCCTGCTCGCCAATCCCCACACCCTCGTCCTCGACGAGGCCACCGCCCTGCTGGACCCGACGACCGCTCGCCGCACCGAACTAGCCCTCGCCGCCACCATCCAGGGCCGCACCATCATCGCCGTGGCCCACCGACTCCAGACAGCCCGAGACGCTGACCGCATCGCCATCATGGAAGGGGGCCGCATCACCGAGCTCGGCCACCACGACCACCTCGTCACCACCGCGACCTCCTACGCAGCCCTCTGGGAAACCTGGAGTGCAGACACCAGCCACGAGGGGACTGACAACCATGAGTGACACACGAAGCCGACCCGCGGGACGACCCGTGCCACCGGCAGTCCGTCCGCTCACGATCGTCACAGGCGGGGCGCGAGGGATCGGCGCCGCCACCGTCGCGCACCTGGCGCGTGCAGGACACGACTTGATCGTCGGCTACCGCGACGACCGCGCTGCCGCCGAGAGGGCAGCCGCAGCAGCACAGGACCACGGCGTGAGAGCCGTCGCCGTGGCCGGCGACGTGACGGCACACGACTACGTCCACTACGCCGCAGCCAAGGCCGGGGTCGAAGCGATGACCGTGGGACTCGCCAAGGAGGTCGCCGATCAAGGGATCCGGGTCAATGCCGTGGCGCCGGGCACGGTGCACACGAGGATCCACGCCGATGCCGGGGATCCGGACCGCGCCGGGCGCGCTGCCGCACGTATCCCGTTGGGCCGAGCCGGAGAGCCCGACGAGATCGCTCCGGCCATCGTCTGGCTGCTCGGCTCCGAGGCCAGCTATGTCACCGGAGCCAGCATCCGAGCGGCTGGTGGACTGTGACCCGCTCGGCCGCTGACGATCGCGAAGGTCGGCGACGTCGAGCCCGCAGCACCAGCGCAGCACGCGCGTTCTGGCGAGAGGATGATTCAGTGCTCCACAGTGACGACAGGCCGTCGACGTCCGCCCGATCGCGGGAGCTCCGCGAGCTGTACGAGGCGTTCAACGCCCGCGAGATCGATCGGGTCCTCGCGGCCATGACTGCCGATGTCCAGTGGCCCAACGGCTGGGAAGGCGGGCACCTCGAAGGACGGGCGTCGGTCCGCGACTACTGGATTCGCCAGTGGGCTCAGCTTCGGCTGTCTCTCACGCCTGTGCAGTTTCGGGAACGGGGCGACGGCCGGATCGAAGTCGTGGTCAGACTGGTGGCTCGCGACCCGGGCGGTTCCGTTCTTGCTCGAGAGGAGGTCCGTCATGTGTACGAGTTCGAGGGTCGTTTGGTCCGTCGCATGCAGGTCGAGCAGTAGTCGGTGATCGCCCGAGTCGGGTCACGGTCTCAGAGGGCGGTATGCGATTCGTTGTCTGATATCTGACTCTGTCATGGGATTGGCGTGCAGGTCAGGGCTGGTGACGATCGCCGGTTGCATGGTGAGGGCGAAAAAGTCAGCAGGCTGTCCCAGCCTGGGCTCTGCGACACACTGCGGTCATGAGCCGAGAGGAATCTGTGCGGCTGGCGAGAGCCCCCATCGAGTTACGTGAGGCCGAAGGCATCTCGGAATGTGAACTCGCGCGCCGCACCTGGCTGAGTGAGGCGACCTTCAGGACCTTCGAAGGCGACCGTGGGGACCTGCCCACCCCGATTGTTGCCCGAAGCTTCGAGGGAGTCCTTGGCTGGGCTCCGGGCAGCATCAAGGCCACGCCGTCCGAGGCGATGGGCCGTGAGTCCTCGGCGGACTCGGCCATAGACCTCGAGTAGGCGCGCTGGGCAGAGCTAAAATACGAACGCAAGGCCGATCACTTCCTGGCCTTCACCAGCATCGCCTGCACACTCATCTGCTACCACAGACTCGCCAAATGAGATGACTTTTCAGTCCATCGGATAGAAGTCAGGCTGCGGAAACGGCCTCGCGATCGAGAACGGCTCGAAATCGGGATCGGTCAGCACTCGACAGACGAACTCGGAAGTGGACATGTTCACTTCGTGCCAGGGATACGGATCTCCCTGTGTGGCAATGGGCCAGCTCGCCGGATCCTCATCCGCGGACGCTAGCCAGAAGTAGCTGCACTTCATCTCACCGAACGCCCAGGGAATGAGGCCGCGCCGACCTGGCCGGTACATCCGGTAGGGCTTGAAGGCGGGATCTGGGCCGCTCTCCGGGCCGCCCTCGAGATACTTCTTCCAGATCCTGACCAGGTCGAACTGCCTCGTGGCATCGACGGTGAAAACACGCAAGAACTCCGAGAATTCGCCCTTGCCGAACGTCTCGGCAAGCTTCTTGTAATCTTCGGGAAGTTGAGTACCAAGATCTTCTTCGATGCTTTTCCAGGGAATGTCGAGCCGAAGCGGCTCCCAGTGTGTAGCCTCAGTGATTCGCTCGATCCACATTCTCTTCACATTCCGATTGAAGGCTTGGACCGGGGGCGTATCAGATATACGACACGCCCCCGGTCTCGCCCCCGGTCTCACTCTATGGGGTGTTGTAGACCGGTACCGAACAGCTGGCGTCGCTCGAACTGTTCCAGGTGATGTCGAGCTGGTCCAGTGGCACAGGAACACGTGGTGAGGGCTTGCACTGCTAACTGTCGCCCGAAGCAGAGTGGGTGTGGCGCGGATGTGGCGATCCATTCGCCACGGCCGGACCTCTTGAACGACCCCTTTCCCCTCTGTTGGTCTGACCGCAGAGCCTCCCCGCCCGGCGGCGAGACCTTCCCTCTCCGCGCCCGGCCTTAATGCCGTGCGCCCACGACCGGCTCACATACGGGAACTCGCTGAAGGTCCCCGTCATGGACCTCACGTGACCCGAGTGCGCGCCGGATGACCATCGGTGAGACAGAGGTCTATCGCCTGGCCCAGATGAGAATGGCAGCAAGATGGAGTGCGGCCAGGTAGACAGTGGCCAGCTTGTCCGTTCTCATTGCGAGACCACGCCACTGCCTGAGCCGGGCGATGCATCGCGCGACAGCATTGCGCCGCTTGTACGCCTCGGCGTCGAAGGTGGCAGGCGGGCTTCCCACACGACCGCGTCGCCGTCGGTGACCTACCTGGTCGGACGGTTGGGGAATGGCGGCACGGATCCCGCGCCGACGGAGATGGCTCCGGATCGCACGGGACGGGAACGGGAACGGACGAGCGTGGCTGTCGCTAGCAAGACGCACCTTGTGCTCAGGCCGCCGCGGGAACGTCCGAGCCCGTGATCGTCAGGCTCAGCCCGATCTGGCGCCCCCTTTTTCGTGCTCCCGCTGTGTGCTGGTGGGCCCGGCGGACGGTGGAGTCCACAGATACCGTCCAGCCGATGTCGTTGCCCTCGTCGGCGGCTGCAAGGACCGCAGTGAGGATTCCCTCCCACGTTCCGTCCAAGGCCCAGGCGTCGTCCGGCTCTACGTCGTCACTGTCCTGCTGCTCTGGGTCTTCCATGGGCACCAGCATTCCCTGTCCCACCGACACCGGCCCTACTTCTCACGACGTTCCGCCGGGACGGGCGGGCGGTGCCCACTCCGGTGTGGGTGATGAAGGACGGGGACTGCCTGGCCGTGTGGAGCGCAGCCGACGCCGGCAAGGTCAAACGGATCCGCAACAGCGGCCGGGTCACCGTCGCCCCCTGCGACTGGCGGGGGACTCCGAAGGGGGATCCTGTGCCGGGTGTCGCCGAGTTGCCCGCCGACCAGGACACCGTCCACTACCTCGACCTGATGAAGCGCAAGTACGGTCTCGTCGCGCGGGTCGGCTTGCTGGGCAGCCGGCTTAAGGGGTCCGGACATCGAACGGTGGGCATCCGGATCCGACTCGCGGAGTGATCCCCTTCTGTCCCCGGCGGCCCTGTCCCCTTCTGACGGCCATCTTCACCGACCTCAAGGAACGGGCCGGGCCCTCTCGATCTTCGGTGCCGTCGCGGGCGGCGGCGCGCTCCGTGATCTGCTCGGCGGCGCGCTGACCGAGTACGCCAACTGGCCTTGTGACGACTTGTTGCTGATGGAACGTCAGCCCCGTGCGGCTCAACGCGCCGAACTCGACATCCCCGGCTCGGTGCTGGTTGCCCCGGGGCTCTTCGGCTCTTCGGCCTGGTCGGCCGCATACCGGCGTCCGGCGACCGTTTATCGTGTGCCACGCGACAGGAGACAGCAGAATATTGCGTAACAGGGGGAAGCCGTGCGCCTGATCAGGCACTTCAAGATGACCGCCGTGGGAGCGACAGGCATAGCCCTGCTCGTCGGCTGCGCAGGCGTACAAGGCTTGGCGGAGTCGGTGGGGAGCCCGGCTTCCGGCACGGAGCTGCCGGTGAAGACCGGGGCCCGGGAGGTCGTCCATACAGCCCTCGGCGGGAAGACGTACGAGATTCGGCTGAAGGTCAAGAGCCTCGTCCGCGCATCGGAGGACGACCTTGACGGTGTGCGGCTGGACGGTGAGCTGAAGGGAAAGATCCCCCACTACCTCACTTTCGAGGTCAGCAACACGGGCAAGAAGAAGATCCCCTACGCCTACGAGGCCTTCCGCAACCTCACCCTGACCGGCACCGACTGGACGCGCGGAACACCGGTCACCACCAGCGGCCCGTCGTCCTGCGAGGACTCCGCGCCGGACACGCTGGCACCCGGTGACTCGTACACCACCTGTGCGACGTACATGGTGCCGAAGGGCATTGGCGCCTTGGCCGTGACGCACACCTCCGGGGGCGGGTTCATCAGCCCGGCCGACCAGGTCGCCACCTGGCCGGTCGACGGTGGCCTCGCCGCGGCCTCGAAAGAGATGGCGGCCCAGGGTGACACGATCGCCGTCCGGTGGGACGCCGGCGAGGAGCAGGGAGGTGTCATCGAACTGCCCGCCACTCTTCAGTCCGTGCGTAAGGGCAGCGTGGCTGATCTCGCCGGTGCCGAACTCGACGACGATCAGCGGGACCGCACCCCGTACTACGTGACGATCTCCTACCGCAATACCGGGAAGACCGACCTCTTTCCCGGCCAGGCCAGCAGCGTCCGTGTGCTCACCGAGGGCGCTCAGCAGATCGGAGGCGCCCCGGCCTACGTCTTCGGCGAAGTGGAAGTCGCTGCCTGTCCGGCCGGTGGGACCGGCGGCATGGTTCCGCCCGGTGGCACGTTGACGCAGTGCACCATCCACCTGTTGGCGGACGGCGATGCGCCGGTCGCTGTCGGCTTCGAGGACGCGGACGAGGGCGACCTCACCGGCTGGCGGGCAGACGTCTCCTGACCGGGCAGAGGGCTCGTGCCGGCAGGGTGAGATCGACGGTGCGTCGAGGAAGGCTCCGCAGCCGATCCGCACACAGGAGCGGGGCGCATGCGTGGGCTACCGCGTGGTGCACGCCCAGGTGATCCACTGGCCGCCGCCGGCGCGGGCTATGGCATCCCGGGTGGCTTCGCCCGACGTGTCGCCGTTTCCGCCCTGGTAGCTGCCGGTTCTGGGGTTGTGGGCCACGGCCGGACCGCCGCTCGCCTGGGTGGTGCGGTGGCGCCTTCGCAACCAGCTGCGCGGGGACGTGCGGGCACGACACACCATCGGACGGGCCGACGCAGACCGGAGCCGGGGCAGGCGCTTGTCGTCGGCCTACGCCCGGTATGCGGCGCGGCGGCGGAAGACGCGAAAACCTGAGCGTCCGACCCGGATCGGGGACGCCTTCCACGGAGCCGCGGTGCGGGTGTACGGCCGCTACGGGCTCGACCTGGAGCCGACCTGGCCACGACTCTGGGCCCTGCTGCCCGAAACACTGCGCGCCGACGTCATCAGCGCCCGCCAGGCGTACGACTCCGCCGCACGCCTGGCCGGTTGGGCGCTGCTGTACGCGGCACTGGCGGTGCTGTGGTGGCCCAGCGCGCTGGCCGGAGCCGCCGTGCTCGTCACGGCCGTCGCCCGCGCCCGCGACGCCGCGAGTCTGCTTGCCACGCTCGTGGAGACGGCGGTCGATCTGCACCTGACGGATCTGGCGGAGCGACTGGGGGTACGGGGCGGTGAGGACGCCTCCGCCACCGAACTGGGCAGGGCGGTCGCCCACCACCTCGCGGACATGCTGCGGGACCGTGACGGGGCAGCTGGACACCCATGAGCCGGCATGGGGCATCGGCCGGGTGACTTCTCGCCGATGCCGGCCTCCGCCAGATCGTCACCGTCGCGCGCCCTCGTCGACGCCCTCCGCCTCGAAGGCAAGCAGCAGATCGGCCGCGACGCTCACGGCGATGGTCGCGGGGTCCTTGCCGGTGATGTCGGCCAGTCCGATCGGGGTCTTGATCCGGTCGATGGCGGCCTCGTCGTGGCCGCCCTCCGTGAGGAGGCGTTTGCGGAAGCGTCTCCACTTGGCCGCCGAGCCGATCAGCCCGATGGAACCCAGGTGGGCCGTCCGCAGGGCGGCGTCGCACAGCGCGGCGTCCTCGGCGTGATCGTGGGTCATGATCAGGATGTGGGTGCCGCGCGGCAACTGCTCCAGGACCTCTTCCGGCAGCAGCGGAGTGTGGTGGACGTGCACCCCCGCCACCGCGTCCCCGAGGACGGCGAGCCGTTCCTCGGTGAGGAGGTCCGAGCGGCTGTCGATCAGATGGAGGTCGAGGTTCTGGCGTGCCAGGACGCGTGCCAGTTCCATTCCGACGTGTCCGACGCCGAAGATCGCCACCGCCCGTACCACCGGCAGCGGTTCGAGCAGCACCGAGACCGTGCCGCCGCAGCACTGGACGCCGTGCCGGTTGGTCACCTTGTCGTTCAGGGCGAAATCCATCAGCTCCGGTCCGGCCGCGGACGCTGCGATCAGTTCTCGGGCCCGGTCGATGGTGACCGCCTCGACGTTGCCGCCACCGATCGAGCCCCATGTCTCGCTCCGCCCCACGACGAGCTTCGCGCCGGGGTCACGAGGGGCGTGGCCGCGCACGGTCGCGACGGTCACCAGCACGCCGGCCTCCCGGCGTGCTCGCAGCCGCGCGACCGCGGCGAACCAGGTCATGTCAGGCACTGCTGCTCAGCGCTTCCGCCTCGGCTCGCGGTCCGGCCCCGGTGGAGGGCCCGGCCCCGGTCGTGGAACCGGCCTCGGCCGTGGACCCGGTCCCGGCGGTCGACCCGTCGCCATCGTGACCGGTGGTGGGCCCGTCGCCACGGTGACCGTCGGGGGAAGCGGCGGCCCGACGGCTCGCCTCGATCGCCCAGTACACCGCTTCCGGGGTGGCGGGCGAGGCGAGTTCCACGCTCACTCCGGCGGGCCCGAACGCCGCGGCGGCCTGTCGCAGCGCCTCCCGTACCGAGAACGCCAGCATCAGCGGAGGCTCGCCCACGGCCTTGGACCCGTAGACGGCGCCTTCCTCGGTGGCGTTCTCCAGCAGCCGGACGTGGAACTCCTGCGGCATCTCCGAGAAGCTGGGCAGCTTGTACGTACTCGCCGCCTGGGTCAGCAGCCGGCCGCGGCCCGGCCCGTCACCGGTGTCCCAGCGCATGTCCTCCAGCGTCAGCCAGCCCGCGCCCTGCACGAAACCGCCCTCGACCTGACCGATGTCGATCATCGGGGAGAGGCTGTCGCCGACATCGTGCACGATGTCCACCCGCCGGATGCGGTACGCGCCGGTGAAGCCGTCCACCTCCACCTCGGCCGCGGCGGCTCCGTAGGAGAAGTACTTGAACGGTGAGCCCTGGAAGGCCTTCGCGTCCCAGTGCAGACCCTCGGTCCGGTAGAAGCCCGACGCCGACAGCTGTACGCGCTGGAAGTACGCGGTGCGCACCAGTTCGTCCCAGGCCAGCTCCGTCTCGCTGCCCAGGGCACGCGCGACGCCCTCGACGATGCGTACGTCCGAGGCGTTCGCCCCCAGCCGCCCGCCGGCCACCTGGAGCAGCCGCTCGCGGATCTGCTCGCAGGCGTTCTTCACCGCCGCGCCGTTGAGGTCCGCCCCCGCACTGGCCGCGGTGGCGGAGGTGTTGGGCACCTTGTCGGTACGCGTCGGGGCGAGGCGCACCTTGTGCAGCGGGATGCCCAGCGTCGTCGCGGCGACCTGCAGCATCTTGGTGTGCAGGCCCTGGCCCATCTCCGTGCCGCCGTGGTTGATCAGGACCGAGCCGTCCTTGTAGACCAGCACCAGCGCGCCGCCCTGGTTGAAGGCGGTGAGGTTGAACGAGATGCCGAACTTGACCCCGGTGATCGCCAGCCCGCGCTTGGTGTCCGGGTGCGCGGCGTTGAACGCCGCTATCTCGCGCCGCCGTTCGGCCAGGCGGCCGTCCGCGCGCACCTGCTGCCAGACGGTCGAGATGCGTTCGGGGTGCGTGACCGGCTGACCGTACGGCGTCGTCTGGCCCTGGCCCGGACGGTAGAAGTTGCGCTCCCGCAGCTCCATCGGGTCCAGGCCGAGCAGCGGTGCGCACCGGCCCATGATGTCCTCGATCACCAGCATGCCCTGCGGTCCGCCGAAGCCGCGGAAGGCGGTGTTGGAGACCTTGTTGGTCTTGGCGATCCGGCCCGCGACACGTGCGTTGGGGATCCAGTACGTGTTGTCGATGTGGCACAGCGCGCGGGCGACCACCGGTTCGGACAGGTCCAGGCTCCAGCCGCCGTCCGCGGTCAGGGTGGCCTCCAGAGCCTGGATACGGCCTTCGGTGTCGAAGCCGATCCTCCACTCCGCGTGGAACCCGTGGCGCTTGCCGGACATGGTCAGGTCCTGGGTGCGGTTGAGCCGGACCCGGACCGGCCGGCCGGTCAGCCGGGCGCCGAGCGCGGCGACGGCCGCGAAGCCGTGCGGCTGCATCTCCTTGCCGCCGAAGCCGCCCCCCATCCGCAGACACTGCACAGTCACCTCGTGACTGTGCAGGCCGAGCACGTGCGCGACGATCTCCTGCGTCTCGGACGGGTGTTGGGTACTGCTCTGGACGAACATCTGCCCGTTCTCGTCGACCAGGGCCAGTGCCGCGTGCGTCTCCAGATAGAAGTGCTCCTGGTCGGAGAACTGGAACTCGCCCGAGAACACATGCGCGGAGTCGGCGAAGCCGGCGTCGACATCGCCGGTGAGCATCACGGGCCGGGCGCCGTGGAAGCTCCCGGCCGCGATCGCGTCCCCGAGGGCGATGAGGGAGGGCTGTTCGTCGAGGTCCACCTCGACGGCCGCCGCCCCGAGCCGGGCTGCCTCCAGTGTTTCGCCGAGCACCCAGGCGACCGCGTGACCGTGGAACATGACCGTGTCGGGGAAGAGCGGTTCGTCGTGCTTCATGCCGGCGTCGTTGACGCCGGGCACGTCGGCGCCGGTCAGTACGCGGACCACACCGGGCACCGCGAGCGCGGGCCCGGTGTGCAGCCGGGTGATCCTGCCGTGGGCCTTCATGACCTGGACCGGGTAGGCGTGCAGTACGTCCCTGGTGCGGTGGACCAGGTCGTCGGTGTAGAGCGCGGCGCCGGTGACGTGCTGGACAGCACTCTCGTGCGGCATCGACACGCCGACGGCCGGCTTCTCGGGACGCTGGGACAGATGGCTCATGACGAAACCGCCTCGGTGGTCTGCGCGTACAGCTTCAGCAGGCTCTGGCCCAGCATCGCGGAGCGGTACGCGGCGCTGGCACGCTGGTCGTTCAGCGGCGTGCCCTCCGCCCGCAGTACCCGCGCCGCGGCGTCGACGGTCTCCGCCGTCCACGCCCTGCCCTCCAGGGCCTCCTCGGTGGAGAGGGCACGGATCGGGGTGGCGGCCACACCGCCCAGTCCGATACGGGCCTTCCGGACGATCCCGTCCTCGACATCGAGCGCGAAGGCGACCGCCACGCTGGAGATGTCGTCGAAGCGCCGCTTGGCGATCTTGTGGAAGGCCACGACCGGCGACAGCGGCAGCGGGACGCGTACCGCGCGGATCAGCTCGCCGGGACGGCGCACGCTCTGCCGGTAACCGGTGAAGTAGTCCGCGAGGGGCACCGTGCGTTCACCGTCGGCGTCGGCGAGCACCACCGACGCCTCCAGGGCGAGCAGGACCGGCGGGCTGTCGCCGATGGGGGAACCGGTCCCCAGATTGCCCCCGAGCGTCGCACCGTTGCGGATGAGCCGCGACGCGAACTGCGGGAACAGCTGTGCCAGCAGCGGGACTTGGCCGTCGAGGCGGCGTTCGATCTCGGTGAGCGTCAGCGCCGCCCCGATCTCGACGGAGTCGGATCCGACGCGCAGCTCCCGCAGTTCGTCCAGCCGGTCGACGGCGATCACGCAATCCGCCCGGCGGGCGCGGATGTTCACCTCCACGCCCCAGTCGGTCGAACCGGCGACCACCACCGCGTCGGGCCGCTCGCGCAGCAACCGCAAGGTCTCGCCCAGGGTGTTCCTCCGCAGGAACGCGCTGCCGTCCCGGACGTACTCGGTGGCGACCGGAACGGGCGGGGACTGCTCACGACGCTGCGCGAGCGGGTCCTCGTCGGCGGGCGCGCCAACGGCGAACGCGGCGTCGCGGATGGGGCGGTATCCGGTGCAGCGGCACAGGTTTCCGCTCAGCGCGTGCAGATCGAAGCCGTTCGGTCCGTGCTCCGGGTCGGCGCTCTCGGCCGGGTCGGTGCCCTCGGCCGGGTCCGCGTGCGCGCAGCGGTCGGGCCGGTAGAACTCGGCGGCCATGCTGCAGACGAACCCCGGTGTGCAGTAACCGCATTGGGAGCCGCCCCGGACCGCCATCTCCTCCTGCACCGGGTGCAGCGTGCCCGGTGAGCCGGCCGCGCCGGCGGTGGCGAGCCCCTCGGAGGTGACCACTTCCTGTCCGTCGAGCGCCGCGGCCGGCAGCAGGCAGGCGTTGACCGCCACCCAGTCGGTGGGCTCGTTCGCCCCGGGTCGGGCGACCAGGACGGCGCACGCGCCGCACTCGCCCTCGGCGCAGCCCTCCTTGGTTCCGGTGAGGCCACGCTCGCGCAGGAAGTCCAGCACCGTGGTGTGGGGCGCGGCCGGTGAGATCGGTGTTTCGGTCCCGTTGACCGTGATGCGCGGCGCCGTCACGACAGGCCCCCGTTCCGGTGCGCGGTCGGTCGGTTCATCGTCTTCGTCAATGTCGGACAGCTCTCTGGATTCGTACGCACCCACGGAGGAGGAGCGGGCGGGCGCGAAACGGCGCGCGACAGCGGGCACCGCGAAAAGGTGAAGGGAAAAGGGGAGAACGAGGTAGCCGAAGGTGCCGCGGAAGGGCACGGGCGGAGGGGCGCGTTCAGCAGCCGTGCGCGATACGCCCCGGAACCCAGGCGGTGCACTCGGCGAGGCGACCGAGGTCGGAGTAGGTGAACATCGGCTGGTCGCCTCCTTTCGAGGGCTGTGGGTCGGCGTCTACGGCAAATTAGTTGCTGCCCCCAGGGAGGTCAAGGGGCCGCCCGGTGCCGAGGCCCGTGAGGGCTGCTTGTGCCGAGGCCCGTGAGAGCTGTTTCCACGACCGCCGTCGCCCCGTCGTCTTTCGCGCCCCTGCCGCCGCACGGCTGCCGTTCGGTCGGCGAGGGCCCGGCGCTCCGAGTTCACAGCTCTTGACGATGCTCGCGGAGCCTCCCCATACTGACGGCCAAATCGATTTGGCCACCTCGCTTTGGCCCTCCGTTCGGGGCTGGATCGCGGCTGATGTCCGAGCGTTCCTCACGCCCGAATGGGAGTACCGACGTGTCCAGTCATCGCCAGTCGGCACCCGGAGCCGAACACCAACCACCACCGACGCCGAAGCCGGTCCCGCACGACGCCGAGCAAGGCGCCGCGTACGGCACCGAGCGCGAAGCCGAGCACGCCACCGAGCACGGCACCGCACGCCACGCCCCGCACGGCACCCCAGCCGTGCACCCCGTCGACGAGTCGCGCCCCCTCGGGCGGATCGTCCTCTTCGGGATCCAGCACGTCCTCGTCATGGCCGCCACCCCCATCTCGGCGATCTTCCTGATGAGCGCCACCCTCCGGCTGGACGCCGGCCTGACCATCAATCTGCTCTCCGCGGCGTTCGTGCTCTCCGGCGTCGGGTCGCTGATCCAGTCGCTGGGGCCGTGGAAGTTCGGCCCCCGGCTGCCGTTCGTCATGCTGCCCGGCGGCGCGCCGCTCATCCTGTTCATCGCCATCGCCGAGCAGCACGGTCTGCGCACCGCCACCGGCGCCGTCATCCTCACCGCGGGCTTCTACTTCGTCGTCCTGCCGGTCTTCTCGCGGCTGCTCAGGTTCTTCCCGGCCCTGGTCATCGGCACCATGATCGTCATCGTCGGGGTCAACCTGGTGAAGGTCGGCGCGGTCCTCGTCACCGGCCGGCCCGGCGAGCCCGGTTTCGCGGATCCGACGAACCTCGCGCTCGGCATGGCGACGATCGGCTTCACCGTCGTCTTCTATCTGCTGTTCACCGGCATCCTGCGGCAACTCGCCGTCATGCTCGGGCTGGTGGCCGGCACCGTGCTGGCCGGTTTCCTCGGCAGCATCGACCTCGGCCGTGCCGCCGAGGGCGGTCTGTTCAGCGTGCCGGAGCTGATGCCGTTCGGCTCACCCCAGTTCAGCCTGATCGCCGCGCTGCCGCTGATGCTCTACAGCCTCGCCTCCATGGCGGAGGCCACCGGCCAGACGGTGATCAACGCCGAGGCCGTCGGCAAGGAGATCGACACCCGCACCGACGTCCCCAAGACCGTCCGCGGCGATGCGCTGACCTCCCTCTTCGGCGGGTTCTTCGGACTGCCGCTGATGGTGACCAGCGGCGAGAACATCGGGATCGTCCGGGTCACCGGCGTCCGCAGCCGGTACGTCACGGCCGCCGCCGGTGTGGTCCTCATCGTCATCGGGTTCCTCGCGCCGGTGACCCGCGCGATCAGCGTCGTCCCGTCCGCCGTGGTCGGCGGCACGGCCATGGTCGTCTTCGCGGTGATCACCGTGCTGGGCGTGCAGATGCTCGGCCGTTCCGACCTCGACCGGCACACCGCCACGTTCATCTGCGCCGTCGCCCTGGCGCTGGGCCTGCTGCCGATCCTCATCCCCGGCGTGTACGCGGGCTTCCCGCCGAACGTCCGCATCCTCCTCGAAAGCGGCGTCGCCGTGGGCGCGTTCGTCGCCGCCGTGCTCAACATCCTGTTCCACCACGTCAGGCCGCGCATCGCCGCCCGGCTGACCACCTCACGTACGGAAAGCGACCGATGAACCAGCTCACCCGCGACCTCCTCGACTCCTCGGGCCCGCTCCTCCTCGTACCCGATGCCGTGCTGCTGCCGGAAGGGGCCGTCGACGGATACGCGGTCGTCGTCGCCGACGGCTCCTTCCGGGCCGTCGGGCCTGCCGAGGAGCTGACGCGTACGCACCCGCAGCTCGACGCGGTCACGCTGCCCGGCCATCTCCTGATGCCCGGCTTCGTCGACGCCCACCACCATCTGACCCAGAGCTTCGGCTCCGCGCTCGCCTTCGGTGAGCCCTCGGAGATCTTCCGCAGGGTCTGGGTTCCGCTGGAAGGAGCACTGGACGAGGAATCGGCCTATGTCGCGGCCAAACTGGCGGCGTTGGAGGCCCTGCGCGGCGGCTTCACCACCGTCACCGACGCCGGTACGCGCGCCGATGTGGACGTCGACGTCGTCGCGTCGGCCGCCCGTGACGCCGGAATCCGCTGCGTACTCGGCCTCGTCTGCAACGACGTCACCGGCGACGCCACGACCGCGACCGCCGAATCCGCAGCCGACCCCGCTGCCGCACCCGCCGCCGAGAACTCCGCGAGCACCGCCGCCGAGGGCTCCACGACCACCACCGCCGTCCTGGAGAACGCCGAGAAGCACCTCGCCCGCTACGGCGGCGATCCGCTGATCCACCCCTCCCTCGCCGTCTCGATCCCCGAAGCGGCCACCTCGGCGACCCTGCGGCGCACCGCCCGTCTCGCCGCGGAGGCCGGGGCGATCGTGCAGATCCACGTCAACGAGCACCTGGCGGGGGTCGAGCGCTCCCTCGTACGTCACGGACTGCGCCCGCTCGAACACCTCCACAGGATCGGCGCGCTCGGCCCTCAACTGCTCGCCGCGCACGCCACGTTGCTCACCCCCCGCGAACTGACCCTGCTCGCCGACACCGGGACCGCCGTCAGCTACAACCCGGTCGCCAGCGCCTGGAAGGGCAACGCCGTCGCCCCGGCCACCGCCATGGCCGAGCGCGGCATCCGCTTCGGGCTCGGCACGGACGGCACCCGCGGTGACGGGTTCCGGCTGGCGGACGCGGCCGAGTTCGCCCAGCGGATCGCCTACGGGCTCGCCACCGGGGACTCGTCGTGCGGCGCCGGCTGGACCTGGCTCGAACACGCCACCGCCGGCGGCGCCGACGCGGTCGGCCTCGGTGCGCGCACCGGCAGGGTCGCCGAGGGGCTGGCCGCCGACTTCCTCCTCGTCGACCTCACCACCCCCGAACTCGCGCTCTCCTGGGACGTGCCGTGGGAGCTGGTACGCCGAGGCAACCGCGACCAGATCACCGCCGTGTTCGTCGCCGGGCGCCTGCGCCTGTGGCAGGGCGCCCCCACCGACTGGGACGGCCCCGCCTTCGTGCGGCACGCGGCAGAACGGGCCCGGGCCGCCGTCGAAAGAGCCCCCATCACCCGCGTACACCCCACGTCCACGGCGGCACGGCGGGGGAGCACCGCACAGTGAGTACGGAAGCACTCGTGGTCCTCGCCGTCACGGTGGCCGTCGCCGCGTTCGTCCAGGGCAGCAGCGGCCTGGGCTTCGCCCTGATCGTCGCGCCCGTGGCCGGGATGCTCGACCCCGGTCTGCTCCCGGTGTTCGTCCTGGCGGCCATGATCCCGCTCAACCTGTACGTCGCCTGGCGCGAACGGGCCTCGATCGACCTGCGCGGCGCGGGCTGGATCACCGGGGCCCGGCTGGCCGCCACCCCCGCCGGGCTCGCGCTGCTCTGGCTGATCCCGGACCGCAGCATCGGCCTGTTCGTCGGCATCGCGACCGTACTGGCGGCGGTCGTGAGCCTGGTCGCCCCCGCCTTCACCCCCGGCCGGGCGGCGTATCTCGGGGCGGGCGTGGTGACCGGACTGACGGAGACCGCGACCGGCGTCGGCGGCCCCCCGCTCGCGCTCGTCTACCAGCACCGGCCGCCGGCCGAACTGCGCTCGACCGTCGCCTCCTGCTTCCTCGTCGGCGAAGTGGCCTCGCTGGGCCTGCTGTTCGGGACCGGTGAGGGTGAGCCCGGACACCTGGGTCTCGCGGTGGCGCTGCTGCCGGTGATCGCCGCGGGCGCGTGGCTGAGCCGGCTGGTGCACCACCGGCTGGACGCGCGCCGCATGCGCCTGTGCGTGCTCGTCTTCGCCCTGGTCTCCGGCCTGGTGCTCATGCTCGGGCTGTGATCCGGAGCGACGAGGCACGCGCAACGACCTGCGGCGAGGGCGCCGTCGCCACCTCGGCGCCGGCGCCCTCGCCGCGCAGCCGGCCGAGCAGCAGTTCCACCGCGGCGGCCGCCGCACGGTCCAGATGAAGGTCCACGGCGGTCAGCGGCGGCTCGCAGGTGCGCGCCCGCAGCCCGTCGTACCGGGTGACGACCATGACGTCGCCCGGTACGGACCGCCCGCTGTCCCGGATCGCCCGCACCGCGCCCACCGCGAACGCGTCCACCAGCGCGCAGACCGCGTCGGTCCCGGGATGCTCGGCCAGCAGGGCGGCACAGCTCTCGTACCCGGCCTGCTCGCCGCCCGTCTCCGGTGCGCTCGCCACGACGGGCTCCCAGCCGTACCGCTCGGCGACCCGCTCGTACGCGGCGAGCGCGTCGACCGACGAGTGGCGTGACCCGGAGCCGACGATCAGCGCGGGCCGCCGTGCGCCCTGCTCGCGCAGATGCGCGAACAGCAGTTCCGCGACCGGGCCGCCGCGCAGGTCGACGTACGGCGACGTGTCGTCCGGCGACACCGGCCGCCCGAGCGCCACGTACGGCAGGCCCCGCTCCCTCAACTGCGCCGCGGCGGCGTCGTCCACGTCCGGCTCGACGACGATGGCCCCGTCGATGTCGACGGAGTACAGCGCGGACCCCGACTGCACGGGCGGTACGAGCACCAGCGCGTAGCCGTGCAGCAACGCGCTCTCCGCGGCGGCCGCGGCGATCTCCATGTAGAACCCGAGCCGCGACGGCCCCCCGGCCACCGCGAACGGCATCGACGAGGCGAGCGCGATGGCCTTCGCCTCTCCCCGGCGCAGCCGCTGGGCCCGCAGATTGGGCCGGTATCCGAGCTCGGCGGCGACCTGCTTGATGCGTTCCCTGGTCCGCGGATCGACCTTGCCGATCCCGTTGAGGGCGTGGGAGACCGTCGTACGCGAAACCTCGGCGAGCCGCGCGACATCGGCGATCGTCGGTGGACGCGAGCCGGAACCGGAGGTTCGCATCGAGAGTCACTCCTTGCGGGCCGAGGACGGGGCACCCCATCTTCGCCCACCGTCCTCCCCGGGGGCCGCGCTCCCCTGTGACCCCCACGAGCCTCTACGTGCCCCGGGGCCTCCGCGCGCCCCGATGCCGCCGCCCGCCCCGAGGCCGCACACAGGCGGCAGACGGTCGCGCGGCGGGCGCGGCTACCATCCCCTGTGACCGAATCAGCCGAACCGCGTGCACGACGCACCCATATACTCGCCGACCTCACACCCCTGCGGACCTCGCCCGACTACCGGCGGCTCTGGTTCGGGAACACCGTCTCCTGGATCGGCCAGGGCATGACGGCGTTGGCGGTCTCGCTCCAGGTCTACGACATCACCGGGTCCGCGTTCTCCGTGGGGCTCATCGGGTTCTGCTCGCTGGTGCCGCTCGTCGTCTTCGGGCTCTACGGCGGGGCCGTCGCCGACACCGTCGACCGGCGCAAGCTCGGACTCTTCAGCGCCACCGGGTCCTTCGTGCTCTCCCTCGCCCTGGTGGCGGCGACCGTCGCCGGTATCGAGCAGGTCGGGCTGCTGTACACGGTCGTCGCCCTCCAGGCCGTCTGCTTCGCCCTCAACGCACCGGCCCGCTCCTCGATGATCGCCCGGCTCCTCCCGGCCGAACAACTGCCCGCCGCCAACGCGTTGACCACCATGACCAGCACGACGGGCACGCTCGTCGGGCCGATGCTCGGCGGCCTGATCGTCGGCTGGTGGGGCTACCGCGCCGCGTACACCGTGGACGCCGTCTGCTTCACCGCCTCCCTGTACGCGATGTGGCGGATGCCGTCGATGCTGCCCGACCGGAAGGCCGGCGAGGCGGGCAAGCGGGCCTCCGTCCTGGACGGGCTGCGGTTCCTCGGCACCCGGCCCAACCTGCGGATGACCTTCTTCACCGACCTGTGCGCGATGGTCCTCGCCCACCCCCGCGCCCTCTTCCCGGTCGTCGCCGTCCTCTGGTACGGGGGCGACGCGCGGACCACCGGCATGCTCGTCGCCGCCCCGGCCCTGGGCGCCCTGCTCGGCGGGGTGTTCTCCGGCTGGCTCGGCCGGATCCGGCGGCACGGTCTGGCGATCCTGCTGGCCGTCGGCTCCTGGGGCACCGCGATCGCGGTCTTCGGACTCACCCGCAACCTCTGGCTGGGGCTGGTCTTCCTGGCCCTCGCCGGCTGCGCCGACACCGTCTCCATGGTCTTCCGCAACACCATGCTCCAGGCGGCCGTGCCCGACGAGATGCGCGGTCGGCTCCAGGGCGTCTTCATCGTCGTCGTGGCGGGCGGCCCCCGCCTCGGCGACTTCCTGGCCGGTTCCGTCGCCGACCTCGCCTCGCCCGCCGTCGCCGTCACCGGCGGCGGCGTCCTGTGCGTGACGGGCGTGGCCCTGCTCGCGCTGAAGTGGCGCGCCTTCGCCCGCTACGACGCCCGCGACCCGCAGCCGTGACCCGCGGCCGTGACCACGCGCCTCCGGTTCACCCGACGATCGAGCGGGCGAAGCCCAGGTCCACGAGGTCCTGCGGGCGCAGCCGCAGCTGGTCGGCGGTGGCCCCGGTCTCCGAGGGCGGCCGCTTGAGGATCGCGGCGGCCAGTTCGGGTGCGATGACCGAGAAGTAACTGTCCACGGTGACATGGGTGTTGCCCGGGGCCGCGAGCGCCAGCGCCCCGCCCGAGCCGCCCTCGCCGATCACCAGCGTCGTCACCGGGACGTGGGCCGCCGCGATCGCCGCGAAGGTGTCCGCGATGGCCGCGCCCGCCCCGGCCCGCTCCGCCTCGGCGTCGTTGGCCGCGCCCGGGGTGTCGACGAGGGTGAGGACCGGGACGCCGAGCCGGTCCGCGAGCCGGATCGTCCGGGCCGCCGTACGGTATCCGGCCGGGCGGGTCGCGGTCCCGCACTGCGCGACGTACGCCACCGGCCCGCCGTCCGGGCGCAGCCCGAAGCCGCACAGCAGCCCCGGGTCCGTGCCACCGGAGCGGTCCCCGCGGAGGGGGAGCCGTACGGCGAGGTAGTCGGCCAGGTACGCCTCGGCGCGCGGCCGCCGCGGATCCCGGGCCCGCGCCACCGCCTCCCGGCCGGTCTCCGGAAGCGGGGCCGCCGACTCGGCTCCGGCGGCCGACAGCGCGCGCGGCACCGGCGCGGCGGGCAGATCCTCGTGCGGGCCGAGCGCGGTCAGCCAGTGCGTCAGCGTGGCGGCCAGCTCCTCGTGCGGGACGACCGCGTCCACCTGGCCCGCCGCCAACTGCCCCTCGGCGCTGTACGCGTACGGGTCGGCATCCGGCGGCCGTACCCGGGAACCGGCGAAGCCCACCTGCGCGCCCGGCAGCGCCAGCACCACGTCCGCGCCCGCCCCCACCGTGGCCCAGCCGCCGCCGGTCGTCGGGTCGCGGACCACGGCGATCTGCGGGAGCCCGGCCGCGCGCAGCCGGGTGGAGGCGGCGGCCACCCGCTGGAGCTGGGTGAGCGCGACCATGCCCTCCTGCATCCGGCTGCCGCCCGTGGCGACGAGCGCGAGCAGCGGAAGGCGGCGGGTGCGGGCCAGCTCGTACGCGGCCGCCAGCCGGTCTCCCGTCTGCCGGCCCAACGAGCCGCCCAGGAAGCCGAACTCGAAGGAGAGCAGCACGCATGCGCGGTCGCCGACGACCCCGGTGCCGTACACCACGGACTCTTCCTCGCCGGTCCGCGTCGAGGCACGTTCCCGGGCCGCGTCGTACCCCGCCCAGCCGAGCGGTCCGTCCGGCGGCAGGGGGCTCGGCGGCGGCCGGTGCTCGGTGAAGCCCGCCGCGCCGGTGAGCAGGGCGATCATCTCGCGGGCCGTCGCCCGGGCGGGGGTCTCCTCAGGCACGGAGCGACCTCTTCATGATCTTGCCCAGGTCGTTGCGGGGCAGGGCGTCCAGATAGCGCACGGTGCGCGGGCGCTTGTGCGGGGCGAGTTCGGCCGAGACCCGGTCCGCCAACTCTTCGGGGGAGGGCGGAGAGTCGGGGTCCGAGGCGACGACCCAGGCCACGACCCGTTCGCCGAGGTCCGGATCCTCCTCGCCGGTCACGGCCACTTCCCGGACCCCGGGGTGCGCGAGCAGGACGTTCTCGATCTCGCCCGCGCCGATCTTGTAGCCGCCGCTCTTGATCAGGTCGGTGGCCTTGCGCCCGACGATGGTGACGTATCCGTCCGCGTCCACCGTGCCGACGTCGCCCGTGCGGAACCAGCCGTCCGCCGTGTGCGCGGCGGCGGTGGCGTCGGGCCGGTTGAGGTAGCCGGTGAACAGGTTCGGGCCGCGTACCTGGATCTCGCCGATCGCCCCGGGCTCGTCGAGCACCGCGCCGTCGTCCTCCGCGAGGCGCAGCTCCACGCCGGCGAGCGGCGGGCCCACCGTGCCGGGGCGCGGGACGCCGTCCGCCCGGATCCCCGTGTTCATCAGGGTCTCCGTCATGCCGTACCGCTCGATGACCCGCCGCCCGGTCGCCGCCGCGATGCGCTCGTGGTCGTGCACGGGCAGCGCCGCCGAGCCGGAGACCAGCAGCCGTGCCCCGCTCAACGAAGCCGCCAGCGCGTCCCGTTCGGCGGTACCCGCCGGTCCGTCCAGCACCTCCGCCAGCCGGTGGTACATCGTCGGTACGCCGAACAGCATCGTGCCCCCGGACCCCAGCTCACGGGCCACGCCCTCGACCGAGAACTTCCCCAGGTGGCGTACGGAGCCGCCGCGCCGCAGCGGGCCGAGGACGCCCAGGATCAGCCCGTGGACATGGAACAGCGGCAGTGCGTGGACCAGGACGTCGTCGCCGGTCCACCCCCAGGCGTCCTCCAGCGCGTCCAGGGACGCGGCGACGGCCCGGCGGGGCAGGACGGCCCCCTTGGGCGGGCCGGTGGTGCCGGAGGTGTAGACGATCAGGGCGGGGGCCTCGGGGCCGGTCTCGCCGACGTCGTGGACGGCGGGGCGCGCCTCGCCCACCTCATCGGTCGCGCCCGCCCGCGCGTCCACCGTCACGCGCCGCAGCTTCTCCAGTGCGGGCGGCAGTGTGTCCTCCGGGCCGGCCAGCACGGCCGTGGGCTCGCTGTCGGCCAGGATGTGCGCCAGCTCCCGCTCTCCGGTACGCGGGTTGAGCGGCACGGCCGGCACTCCGGCCCGCAGCGCCGCCACCACCGCGATCACCGTCTCCGGCGTCGCGGTGGCCCGGACGGCGACCCGGCCCGCGTCCGCGATCCGGGCGGCGAGAGCGATGGAGGCGGCGGCCAGCTCGCCGTAGGTCAGGGAGAGGTCACCGAAGCGGACGGCCTCCCGGGAGGCCGCCGGGCCGGCGGGGGACTGGAGCGCGGGAAGAAGATCGGTCACGCCGGGAAGCCTAGGGCGTCGGCGGCGGCCTCGCTCGGACCCGGAGACCGATGAGGGCAGCGTCACCCCAGGTCGGGCTTTCGGAGGGCCGACCCCGTCCGCCACATGGCTGCACGGAGCATCGAACCGCAATTTCGACACGGCATTGACAAATTAATTTTGCGTTGCCAGCATGCAAAAAGCTTGCCCAGTAAGCGAGTTGGAGCGCTCTCTCCAGGGAAAATCCCGCCCGCACCCGAGCGTCCGAGGCTCCCCCCTGCACGTCGCAAAGCGCGACAGCGCCTTGCCTGACAGACCCCACGTACCGTCAGGAAGGAACCACCCGACCATGTCACCCGCACCCCCGCGGTGGTCCAGATACGCCACCGCCCTCGCCGCACTCCTCGCGGCCACGCTCGCCGTCCCCGCCGCAGGACCGGCCCTCGCCGCCGACCCCGAGGCGCGCGCCCCGCGTATCGCGGCCGACATCCCCGCCGCCGACTACCAGCAGGTCCAACTCGCCCTCGGAGCGGCCGAACTGGGCGAGGCCATGTCGCTCGCCGTGCTGCCCGACCGGTCCGTGCTGCACACCGCCCGCGACGGCACGGTGCGGCTCACCGACGCCGCCGGCTCCACGAAGACGGCGGGCAAGCTCGACGTCTACACCCACGACGAAGAGGGGCTCCAGGGCATCGCCGTCGACCCGGGTTTCTCGACGAACCGCTACGTCTACCTCTACTACTCGCCGCTCCTGGACACCCCGCCCGGCGACGCCCCCACCACCGGCTCGGCCGCCGACTTCGCACCGTGGAAGGGCCACCTCAACCTCTCCCGCTTCGTCCTCAAGGCCGACGGCACGCTCGACACGGCCGGCGAGAAGGTCGTCCTGGAGGTCGAGAGCGACCGGGGCCAGTGCTGCCACGTCGGCGGTGACATCGACTTCGACGCGGCCGGGAACCTCTACCTCACCACCGGCGACGACACCAACCCCTTCGAGTCGGCCGGCTATGCGCCCATCGACGAACGCACCGACCGCAACCCGCAGTTCGACGCCCAGCGCTCCTCCGGCAACACCAACGACCTGCGCGGCAAGCTGCTCCGCATCAAGCCCACGGCCGATGGCGGCTACACCGTCCCGGCGGGCAACCTCTTCGCCCCCGGCACCGCGAACACCCGCCCCGAGATCTACGCGATGGGCTTCCGCAACCCCTTCCGGATGTCCGTCGACAAGTCGACCGGAGCCGTCTACATCGGCGACTACGGCCCCGACGCCGGAACCACCGACCCGAACCGGGGCCCCAGCGGCCAGGTCGAGTTCAACCGGGTCACCGAGCCCGGCAACTTCGGCTGGCCCTACTGCACGGGCACCAACACGCCCACCGAGACGTACGGCGAGTACACCTTCCCCAGCGGCCCGTCCGGCGCGAAGTACGACTGCGCCTCCGGCCCCGCCAACGACTCCTTCCGCAACACCGGCCTCGCCACCCTGCCGCCCGCCCAGCCCGCCTGGATCCGGTACGCCGGTGACGCGGGCTCCCCGCCGGAGTTCGGCGGCGGCTCCGAGTCCCCGATGGCCGGGCCCGTGTACAACTTCGACGCGGACCTCGACTCCGCCGTGAAGTTCCCCGCCTCCCTCGACGGCCGCTTCTTCGCCACCGAGTACGGCCGCAAGTGGATCAAGCCGGTCGAGGTCAAGGCCGACGGATCACCCGGGACCATCGACACCTTCCCGTGGACCGGCACCCAGGTGATGGACTCCGCCTTCGGACCTGACGGTGCGCTCTACGTCCTCGACTACGGCACCGGCGCGAACAACCAGGCGCTCTACCGCGTCGAGTACCTCGCGGGCAGCAACCGCTCCCCGGTCGCCAAGGCCGCCGCAGACACGACCTCCGGACCCACCCCGCTCGCCGTCTCCTTCTCCTCGGCGGGCAGCGCCGACCCCGAGGGCGGAAACCTCAGCTACGCCTGGGACTTCGGCGACGGAGCCACCTCCACCGACGCCAACCCCAGCCACACCTACACCACCGCCGGGACCTTCAACCCGACGTTGACCGTCACCGACCCCGAAGGTCTCACCGGCACCGCGAGCCTGGTCGTGACGGTGGGCAACACCGCACCCACGGTCACCCTCACCACCCCGGCCGACGGCAGCCTCTTCTCCTTCGGCGACTCCGTCCCCTTCACCGTGAGCGTCAGCGACCCCGAGGACGGCACGGTCGACTGCTCCAAGGTGAAGGTCACCTACCTCCTCGGCCACGACAGCCACCGCCACCAGATCACCTCGAAGAACGGCTGCTCCGGCACCATCGACGTCCCCGTCGACGGGGAGCACGACAGTGCCGCCAACATCTACGGGGTCTTCGACGCCGAGTACACCGACGCGGGCGGGCTCACCACGCACAGCGACTCGATCCTCCAGCCCCGCCACCGCCAGGGCGAGCACTTCGCCGCCCAGAACGGCATCGAGGTCGCCCCGCACGGCCCGGCCGAGGGCGGCGCGAGCGTGGGCTACACCGACGACGGCGACTGGGTCTCCTTCGAGCCGTACGTCCTGTCCAACGCCACCTCCATCACGGCCCGGGTCGCCTCGGGCGGCGCGGGCGGCACCCTGGAGGTACGGGCCGGCTCCGCCACCGGCACGCTGCTCTCCACGCTCACCGTCGCCCCGACCGGCGGCTGGGAGAACTATGTGGACGTCACGGCGGACGTGAACAACGCCCCTTCCGGGTCAACGGAGTTGTTCTTCGTCTTCAAGGGCCCGACGGGCCAGGGCAGCCTCTTCGACCTGGACGCCTTCACCTTCAGCACCCAGGGAGCACAGGTGAACGACCGATGAGACGAACCCGTACCCGTCCTCGTACCCGTATCCGTCGCCGCCTCGCCTGCGCCGTCGCTCTCGCCCTCGGGGCCGCCTTCCTGAGCCCCGGCGTCCAGAGCGCGGCAGCCGCCGACCCGTACCAGGTCCTGGTCTTCTCCAAGACCGCCGGATTCCGCCACGACTCCATCCCGGCGGGCATCACCGCCCTCGAACAACTGGGTGCCGCCAACGACTTCACCGTCACTGCGACCGAGGACGCGACCGCCTTCACCCCGGCGAACCTCGCCGACTACGAGGCCGTCGTCTTCCTCTCCACCACCGGCGACGTCCTGAACGACACCCAGCAGAGCGCCCTGAAGGGGTACGTCGACGGGGGCGGCGGCTTCGTCGGCGTACACGCGGCGGCCGACACCGAATACGACTGGCCGGAGTACGAGGACCTGGTCGGGGCGTGGTTCCAGAGCCACCCCGCGATCCAGGAGGCCCGCCTCACCACCGAGGACCACGTCCACCCGGCGACCGCCCACCTGGACGACACCTGGACGCGGACCGACGAGTGGTACAACTACCGCTCCAACCCCCGCGACAGCGTCCACGTCCTCCAGTCCCTGGACGAATCCAGCTACAGCGGCGGCGAGATGGGCGGCGACCACCCCATCACGTGGTGCCACGAACAGCAGGAGGGGCGCTCCTTCTACACCGGGCTCGGCCACACCATCGAGTCCTTCGCCGACCCGGACTTCCGTCAACTCCTGCTAGGCGGGGTCCAGTACGCGGCCGGAGCCGTCGAGGCGGACTGCTCCGCCGGTGACCCGGGTGGCCCGGACCCGGGCGGCGACAGCGCGGAGGCGGAGGCGTACACCTCCTCCTCCGGCGTCCAGAGCGCCGCCCATGGTTCGGCGAGCGGCGGAGCCACCCTCGGCTACATCGACGACGGCGACTGGGCGGGCTACTCCTCCCTCGACACCGCCGGGGCCACCGCCTTCACCGCGACCGTCTCCTCGGCCGGCGCGGGCGGCACGATCGAGGTCCGCTCCGGCTCGGCCACCGGCCCGCTCCTCGGTTCGGCGGACGTCGTCCCGACCGGCGGCTGGGAGACCTTCACCGAGGTCACCACCACCCTGAGCGCCGGGACGGGCCCGCTGTTCCTGGGCTTCACCGGGGGAGCGGGCGCGCTCTTCGACGTCGACCGCTTCACCCTCACCCGCGCCCCGGCCACCGAGGACGAGGGCTCGTCCAACGTCCACCTCTTCTACTACCCGTGGTACGGCACCCCCGAGGGCCCGGCAGGCGACTGGCGGCACTGGCAGCAGGGCGGCCACACCCCGCCCGATGCCATCGGCGCCGACCTCTACCCGAAGCTCGGCCCGTACGACTCCGGGGACATCGCCGGGGCGGTCGACCAGCACATGGAGTGGGTGAAGCGGTCCGGCGCGGGCGTCATCGTCTACAGCTGGTGGGGACAAGGGGGTTACGAGGACGGCCTCGCCGGTGACGTGATGGACGCCGCCGCCCGCCACGGCATCGAGGTCGCCTGGCACATCGAACCGTACGGCGGCCGCACCGCCGCGTCCGTCGTCGACGACATCGCCTATCTGGAAGGGAAGTTCGGCGACCACCCCGCGTTCTACCGGGACGCGGCCAACGGCGACCGCAACGCCTACTACATCTTCGAGAGCCTGAAGATCCAGGACTGGTCGGCCCTCGACGCCGTCAAGGACACCGCCATCGTCCTCGCCCAGACCACCGACACCTCCAAGGTCGACCACTTCGGCGGGATCTACACCTACGACGGCATCGCCGGCGCCACCGCCCCCGGCTGGAAGAACGCGGGCGACTACGCCAAGGCCAACGGTCTCGTCTGGGCCCCCTCGGTCGCCCCCGGCTTCATCGACGACCGGGCCGTCCCCGGCAACACCACCCCCACCCTCGGCCGCGAGGGCGGCGCCTCGTACGACCTGGAGTGGAACAACGCCCTCGACCCGGCCATCGGCGGCGACCCCACGTGGGTCTCCGTCACCTCGTTCAACGAGTGGCACGAGGGCAGCTCCATCGAACCCGCCTCCTCCACCCCGCCCCCGGGCCACGGTTACGAGACCTTCGAGGGGGCCTACGGCACGACCGGCGAGGCCGCCGAGACGGCCTACCTGGACCGGACCGCGTACTGGGCCGACCGGTTCGAACAACTGCTCCGGCAGCGCCGGTAGCTCGTACACGAACGGGCGCGTGCCGGGGGGAACGCGGCCGTTCTCACACCCAGGTGGGGCTCACTCGTCGCGCTGGACGGTCCGCATCCGCCCGTACGCGTACACACACCCCGCCAGCGCCAGATCGGACAGCAGCATGAAGCCGATCGCGTAGGAGTCCTTGGCGCTGTAGATCGCGCCCATCACCAGCGGCGGCACGAACCCGCCGAGCCCGCCCATCGCCCCGACGATGCCCGTCACACTGCCCACCTTCGGCTGCGGCGTCACCTGCGAGACCAGGGCGAACACACTGCCGCTGGCGGTGCCGAGCCCGGCCGCCATGGCCAGCAGCGCGATCGTGCCGACCGGGTTCAGCGGCGGCTCGAAGGCCTGCACGATCGCCATCAGCGCGGCCAGGAGCAGCGCCACCGACGTCACCATCGCCGGGTGGATCCGGTCCGAGAGCCAGCCGCCGACCGGCCGGAAGACCACCGTGACCAGGGCGAACCCGGCCGCCTTGGTGCCCGCCTCGGTCGGCGACATCTCGTACCAGGTCTTCAGATACGTCGGCAGATAGACCCCGAACGCCACGATGCCGCCGAAGCCGATCGCGTACAGCGCCGACAGCTCCCAGGTCACCCGCAGCTTCCCGGCCTCGCCGAGCCGGTGCGCCAGGGTGTCCGTGGGGATCTTCCGGCCGGGGTGGTCGGTCACCAGCACGGCGGCCACCAGCGCGAACACCACCAGCGCCCCCGCGACCACCAGGAACGGCAGATTGTCGCCGTGCTTGGCGATCCGCGGGGTGAAGTACCCCGACAGCGCCACCCCGCCCATGCCCATGCCGAACACACCCAGCGCGAAGCCCCGTTTGTGCGGTGGGAACCACGCGTTGACCAGCGGAACGCCGATCGCGAACGTCGTCCCGCCGAGCCCGAGCAGAAACCCGACCGCGAGCATCGCGCCGTACGAGTTCTTCGCCGGGATCAGCAGCAGTACGGGCACGATCGTCAGCGCCGAGACCAGCGGGAACATCAGCTTCGCGCCGTACTTGTCCGTCAGCGCCCCCACCGGGATCCGGCCGAGCGACCCGACCAGCACCGGCACGGCCACCAGGAACGACTGCTGGAACGAGCTGAGCCCCAGCCGGTCCTTGTAGTCCCCGGACATCGGCGCGATCAGATTCCACGCCCAGAAGGTCAGCGCGAAGCCGACCGTCGCCAGGACGAGATTGCGGTACGCGGCCGGGGACGGCGCCGCTGCCGCCGGTGCGGGCGGCTCGGGGGACTGCTTGACAGAGGTGTCCACACCAGCAAGTCAAGGGCGCGGGACATCGCACGGCCCGTCGGGCTGCGCCGACCGGGCGACTACGGTCCGTCCCCGGGCTTCCTCAGCCAATATCGTCACAAGCTGGGACAATCGCCGTATGGATCGGCTGGACAGGGAAATCCTCGGCATTCTCCAGGAGGACGCCCGGATCTCGTACCGGGATCTGGGCGTACGCGTGGGGCTCAGCGCCAACGCGGCGGGCGACCGGGTCCGCCGGATGCGCCGCGACGGGGTCATCCGGGGCTTCACCGTCATCGTCGACCCGGCCGCCGACACCCGTTCGGGCCTGGTCGTCTTCATCGATGTGACGCTGCGCCTCGACACGACGAACGAGGAGTTCGAACGCTCGGTGCTGATGCTGCCCGGGATCACGGAGGTGGTGCACGTGACCGGCGGCCACGACTACCTCCTGCGGGCCACCGCGGCCGACCCCGCGGCGCTGGACACCCTGCTGCGCCGGCTGAAACGGGAGGCGGGCATCGCCCACTCCAACACCCGGATCGCGCTGCGGGCGGCCCCGAAGCACTGAGAGCGGGCGGGGGCGGGCCCGGGATCAGATCGGGGCCTGCCAGGTGACCGTCGTCGGCCGGCCGCCGTCCTCACCGCGCCCGTCGTCGGCGACCACCAGCCGCACCCCGCTGCGTCCGTCCGGCAGCCGGACCGTGGCGTCCACCTCCACCTCGTGGGCCGACACCCCGGCCCTGCGGTGCGCGGCGGCCAGCGCCTCGCGCAGGGCGGCCAGCAGCTCCCGGCCCGGCTCCTCGCCCACCAGCGCGTCCACCGCCCCGGTGAACTGCACCGACGGCGGGAAGCCCAGCAGGGCCGCCGCGCCCCCGGTCTCCCGCAGCACCCGGCCCCGGAAGGTGCTCGGGGCCGCGGCGGGCGGCTGCTGGAGGGCGAAGATGGCGGTGCGGACCTCCTGGATGGTCGAGTCCAGCTCGTCCACGGCCCGCCCCAGCAGCACCCCGCTCTCCTCCTCCGACGTGGCGCGTCGCCGGGTCGATTCCAGCATCATCTCGGTGGCGAAGAGCCGCTGGACCACCAGATCGTGCAGGTCACGGGCGATCCGGTCGCGGTCCTCGTACACCGCGAGCTGCTCCCGGTCGGCCTGCGCGTCCGCCAGCACCAGGGCCAGGGCCGCTTGCGAGGCGAACTGGGTGGCCAGCAGCCGGTCCACGTCCGTGTACGGGCGCTCGCCGCGCTTCCGGGGCAGAGCGAGGGTGCCGATGAGCCGCCCGCCGCTCTGCAGCGGCAGCATCATGCTGGGCCCGAAGCGGGAGCGTACGCCGGTGGTCATCCGGGGATCGGTGGCCGAGTCGTCGATGAAGACCGGTTCGCCGCCGAGCAACTGCACCAGCACCGCGGAACCGGGCTCGATCACCGTGCCGACGATGCCCGCGGGATCGTCGGTCGTGGAGGCGGTGACGATCTCCATGCCGCCCTCCTCCGTCGGCTGGAGGATCACCCCCGCCGACGCGCCCGCCAGCACCCGGGCCTGCTCGGCCACCGTCATCAGCGCGTCGGCCGCATCGGTGCCGGTCAGCAGGGCCGTGGTGACGGCCGCCGCGCCCGCGATCCAGCGCTCGCGCTGCCGGGCCGTCCCGTACAGCCGGGCGTTGCCGATCGCGATGCCCGCCTGGGCGGCCAGGACCCGCAGCAGGGCCACGTCCGTGTCGGTGAACGGCCCCGGCCGCTTTCCGCCGAGGCAGAGGTGGCCGAAGACCTCGGTGTGCACCACGATCGGCGCCCGGAGGGAGTTCCGCACCGGCGGGCGGTCCGCCGGGGGACCGGGCCGGGTCAACGCGGTCGGCCCTTCGACGGAGCCGTCCGGAAGGAGGTCCGGGAGCAGGTCCGGAAAGAGCTCCGGAAAGAGCTCCGGGAAGAGGTCGAGGTGCTGCCGCTCCGCCTCCGTCATCCCGGCGGTGTACAGCGCCTCGATCCGGTCCCGGTCCGGGTCCAGCACCCCGAGCGCACCGTGGCGCGCCCCGGTGAGGGCGGCGGCGGTCTCCACGATCTGCTGGAGGGTGGAGCCCAGCTCCAGGTCGCTGCCGACGTTGAGGACCGCCTCCAGGAGCATCGGCAGCCGCCCGACGCCCGGACCGGACTCGGCGGGCTCGGACGCGGCCGGGCCGGACTCCACAGGCTCCTTCATCCGCGCCGACGCGCTCACCCCGCCAGCGGGTTCAGGACCATCGGCTGGATCTTGCCGTCCAGCATCGCGCCCAGGCCGAGCACCGAGCAGACGTCGGGCCGCTCCGCGATGTGCACCGGCATCCCCGTCGCGTCCCGCAGCATCTGGTCCAGGCCCGGGAGCAGCGCCGTGCCGCCCACCATCATGATCCCGCGGTCCGCGAGGTCGGCCACCAGGTCCGGCGGGCAGTCGCGGAGCACCTTGCCGACCCCGTCCAGCACCGCGGTGAGCGGGGTGTTGATGGCCTGCCGTACGGCGGCGGTGTCGACCTGCACCGTGCGGGCCAGGCCGGTCGCCACGTCGCGGCCGTGGATGTCGGTGAGGGCGGGGCCGGTGAGCTGGAGGCCGTTGCCGTGCAGCGCCAGCTGGAGCGGGCGCACCGACTGGCTCGGCAGCAGCAGCTCGTGGTGCTGGCGCAGGTGCTGGATGATCGCCTCGTCGATCGCGTTGCCGCCCACCGGGATCCGGACGGCGGTGACGATCGAGCCGAGCGAGAGCACCGCGATCTGGGTGGTGGCGGCCCCGCACGCCATGATCATGGTGGCGGTCGGCTGCTCGACCGGCAGCCCGCAGCCCACGGCGGCCGCGATCAGGGTGTCCACCAGCTCGACCCGGCGGGCGCCGAGCCCGACGAGGGTCTCCACCGTCGCGCGCTGTGCCAGCGGATCGGCCTCGTGCGGGGTGCAGGCGGCGGCACGCAGCCGGGGCTTGCGGCGCAACTGGCGGCGGAGCTTGTCGCCCAGCAGATGACGCAGCATCCGCTGGGCCATCTCGATGTCGACGACGGTCCCGCCGGAGACCGGGCGGGCCACCCGGATGTACTCGGGGGTGCGGCCGGTCATCTGCTCGGCGAGGGCGCCGACGGCGATGAGGGAGCCGGTACGGGTGTTGACGGCGGCGACGCTCGGTTCGTCGACGACGAGCCCGAGCCCCTTCACGTAAACCCGGGTCCTCGCGGCCCCGAGGTCGACGGCGACATGGCAACGCTGCAACTGCTCAAGGCTGACGGTCACGGCGATTCTCCCGAGCGCGCGGATGAAAGGGGGCACCGGCTGGCGGCCGGTCTCTCCTTGCATGGTCGCGCTGTCCGGCCCGTCGCGCGCGTTGAGATGCGCCGGAAGGGGAGGAGGAGCTGACGGGCTCTCAGCTCACACGTCCTGCAGCAGCCGTTGGAACAGGCCCCAGGTGAACTCGGCCACCCGCTCACGGCCGGACGTGGGGTCGGTGACGGCCAGCGCCCACCGGGTCGGGGCGCTGCCCTCCATCGGCCGGGCCGGCGGAAAGGCGCGGGCCGCCTCGTCCACGGTGCACGACCAGGGGAGCAGATCCGTAACGGAGGTGAGCTCCGGGCCCGCCGCGCCCGGGGCCCGGACCAGCCACTCGTTCCAGACGGCGCCGCCGGGCCCGGCCATCACCTCGAACCGCAGGTCGGGCCAGAGCGGCACCGGCCACAGAAGCGCCTCGCACTCCAGGTCCCCGACCCGGCGCGGCAGGATCAGCTCCGGTTCGCCGAGGACCGAGCGGTAGCGCCGCAGCGATCCGCGTCCCCGGGGCGCCCGCACCATGGCCTGCCAGCGGCGGTTGGCCTCCCGCATGTCGGCGAGGGAGGCGCTCAGTTCGTGCCGGGCCTCCTCGACCAGGTCCGGCTGGAAATCGGCCATCCGGCGCAGCAGGACGAGCTGGAACTGGAGCGGGCCGAAGGGGGCGGGAGTGCTCATGTGGCCCATCCTCCCGCGTGTCAGGCGTATCGGACCGGCCGTCACCGGAATCCGGGCTTCCTCACACAATCCTCACCTGGGCGGCTTCCCCGGCTGTTCCGCGCCCGCCTAATCTGCGGGCGCCATGGATTACTGCCACCCGTGCCGACGCCATCTCAACGGAGCCCTGGCCTGCGCCGGGTGCGGTACGCCCGCCGAGGCGCTGGGCCCCTACGCCGTGCCCGCGCCCGCCGGCTCCGCACCGGACGCGCCGTACGGGACGGCGGCCCCGGCCGACGAGACCGACGCCCCCCGCCGCGCCCGGAGGGACGCCCGGCGCGAGGCCGCACGCAAGCCCCGCCCCTCCCGGCGCGAGGCCCCCCCCGAGCCCCCCCCCCCCCCCCGGCCGGGGGGCCCCGGCCCCCCCCCCCCGCGCCGCCCGGCCCGGCCGGGCGGGGGGGAGCCGGG
>NZ_JAFEUF010000290.1 GCF_016901035.1 Streptomyces durocortorensis | reverse complement strand
CGCCCGGCCCCGCCCATTTGTTTTGACCCAGCTCCGTGAGGTAGGTACGCTCAAGCCTTGTGCCTGGGGTGTGCCTGGGCTCGTGTGCGTGTCATCAGCCGCACCGCGAGTCCGTCAGTAGCCACCGCAATCTGCGCCCCTCCCGCCCCCAGGGCGGAAGTCCGCAGTATTCGACACACCCGACCGCGTGGGTCGGCGATGTTCCAGGTTAGTTTCACGAACGGCACACAGAAACCGGAGAAGTAGTGCCTACGATCCAGCAGCTGGTCCGGAAGGGCCGGCAGGACAAGGTCGAGAAGAACAAGACGCCCGCGCTCGAGGGTTCGCCCCAGCGTCGTGGTGTCTGCACGCGTGTGTTCACGACCACCCCGAAGAAGCCGAACTCGGCGCTCCGTAAGGTCGCGCGTGTGCGTCTGACCTCCGGCATCGAGGTCACGGCCTACATCCCGGGTGAGGGACACAACCTGCAGGAGCACTCCATCGTGCTCGTGCGTGGTGGCCGTGTGAAGGACCTGCCGGGTGTTCGTTACAAGATCATCCGCGGCTCCCTTGACACCCAGGGTGTCAAGAACCGCAAGCAGGCCCGCAGCCGCTACGGCGCCAAGAAGGAGAAGTAAGAATGCCTCGTAAGGGCCCCGCCCCGAAGCGCCCGGTCATCATCGACCCGGTCTACAGCTCTCCTCTTGTCACGTCGCTGATCAACAAGATCCTCCTCGACGGCAAGCGTTCCACCGCCGAGCGGATCGTGTACGGCGCCATGGAAGGCCTCCGCGAGAAGACCGGCAACGACCCGGTCATCACGCTGAAGCGCGCGCTTGAGAACGTCAAGCCCTCGCTCGAGGTCAAGTCCCGCCGTGTCGGTGGCGCCACCTACCAGGTGCCGATCGAGGTCAAGCCCGGTCGCGCCTCCACCCTCGCTCTGCGCTGGCTCGTCGGTTACTCCCGCGCCCGCCGCGAGAAGACCATGACCGAGCGCCTCATGAACGAGCTGCTCGACGCCTCCAACGGCCTCGGCGCTGCGGTCAAGAAGCGTGAGGACACGCACAAGATGGCCGAGTCCAACAAGGCCTTCGCGCACTACCGCTGGTAGTCGCTACCCCCATCGAGACCGAGAGAAGACTGAGCCTTATGGCCACCACTTCGCTTGACCTGGCCAAGGTCCGCAACATTGGGATCATGGCCCACATCGACGCGGGCAAGACGACCACCACTGAGCGGATCCTCTTCTACACCGGTGTGAGCTACAAGATCGGTGAAGTCCACGACGGCGCTGCCACGATGGACTGGATGGAGCAGGAGCAGGAGCGCGGCATCACGATCACGTCCGCCGCGACGACCTGCCACTGGCCGCTCAACGATGTTGACCACACCATCAACATCATCGACACCCCGGGTCACGTCGACTTCACCGTCGAGGTGGAGCGTTCGCTCCGCGTCCTCGACGGCGCCGTCACCGTGTTCGACGGTGTCGCGGGCGTCGAGCCGCAGTCCGAGACCGTTTGGCGTCAGGCGGACCGCTACGGCGTGCCGCGTATCTGCTTCGTCAACAAGCTCGACCGCACCGGTGCGGACTTCTTCCGCTGCGTCGAGATGATCGTGGACCGCCTCGGCGCGACCCCGATCGTCATGCAGCTCCCCATCGGCGCCGAAGCGGACTTCACGGGCGTTGTCGACCTCGTGTCGATGAAGGCCTTCGTGTACCCCGAAGAGGCCGCCAAGGGCGAGATGTACAACACCGTCGACATCCCGGACAACCTCAAGGAGAGCGCCGACGAATGGCGCGCCAAGCTCCTTGAGGCCGTGGCCGAGAACGACGACGCCATGATGGAGCTGTACCTGGAGGGCACCGAGCCCACCCAGGAGCAGCTGCACGAGGCGATCCGCCGCATCACCCTTGCGTCGAAGGGCAGCGCCGACTCCGTCACGGTCACTCCGGTGTTCTGTGGCACCGCGTTCAAGAACAAGGGCGTTCAGCCCCTGCTCGACGCGGTCGTGCGCTACCTGCCTTCCCCCCTGGACGTCGAGGCCATCGAGGGCCACGACGTGAAGGACCCGGAGAAGGTCATCGCCCGCAAGCCCTCGGACGACGAGCCGTTCTCCGGCCTGGCGTTCAAGATCGCGAGCGACCCGCACCTCGGCAAGCTCACCTTCGTCCGGATCTACTCCGGTCGCCTGGAGGCCGGCACCGCGGTGCTGAACTCCGTCAAGGGCAAGAAGGAGCGCATCGGCAAGATCTACCGCATGCACGCGAACAAGCGTGAGGAGATCGCATCGGTGGGCGCCGGCGACATCATCGCCGTCATGGGTCTCAAGCAGACCACCACCGGTGAGACGCTGTGCGACGACAAGAACCCGGTCATCCTGGAGTCCATGGACTTCCCGGCGCCGGTCATTCAGGTCGCCATCGAGCCGAAGTCCAAGGGTGACCAGGAGAAGCTGGGTGTCGCCATCCAGCGCCTCTCGGAGGAGGACCCCTCCTTCCAGGTGCACTCCGACGAGGAGACCGGCCAGACCATCATCGGTGGTATGGGCGAGCTTCACCTCGAGGTGCTCGTCGACCGCATGAAGCGCGAGTTCCGCGTCGAGGCGAACGTCGGCAAGCCCCAGGTCGCGTACCGCGAGACGATCCGCAAGGCCGTCGAGCGCATCGACTTCACGCACAAGAAGCAGACTGGTGGTACCGGCCAGTTCGCGAAGGTGCAGATCGCCCTTGAGCCCATCGAGGGTGGCGACGCCTCCTACGAGTTCGTCAACAAGGTCACCGGTGGCCGCATCCCCCGTGAGTACATTCCCTCGGTGGACGCGGGTGCTCAGGAAGCCATGCAGTTCGGCATCCTGGCCGGTTACGAGATGGTCGGCGTCCGCGTCACCCTTCTCGACGGTGGTTACCACGAGGTCGACTCCTCGGAGCTCGCCTTCAAGATCGCCGGTTCGCAGGCGTTCAAGGAGGGTGCCCGCAAGGCCTCTCCCGTGCTCCTGGAGCCGATGATGGCCGTCGAGGTCACCACGCCCGAGGACTACATGGGCGATGTCATCGGCGACCTCAACTCCCGCCGTGGCCAGATCCAGGCCATGGAGGAGCGCAGCGGCGCTCGCGTCGTGAAGGGCCTCGTGCCCCTCTCGGAGATGTTCGGCTACGTCGGAGACCTCCGCAGCAAGACCTCGGGTCGCGCAAGCTACTCGATGCAGTTCGACTCCTACGCCGAGGTTCCGCGGAACGTCGCCGAGGAGATCATCGCGAAGGCCAAGGGCGAGTAACTCTCCCGAGCTCACGCTTTAGGCTTGTCACCGGAGCCTGGCGGGCATGCGGCACAGCGCGCGAGCACTGTGCCGTATGCCCCCGGCGCCGGCACCCCAGCAAAGATCACCTGGCGCCGATGAAGCAAGGCGTACAGAACCACTCAGGAGGACCCCAGTGGCGAAGGCAAAGTTCGAGCGGACTAAGCCCCACGTCAACATCGGCACCATCGGTCACATCGACCACGGTAAGACGACCCTCACGGCCGCCATTACCAAGGTGCTGCACGACGCGTACCCGGACCTGAACGAGGCCTCGGCCTTCGACCAGATCGACAAGGCTCCCGAAGAGCGCCAGCGCGGTATCACCATCTCCATCGCGCACGTCGAGTACCAGACGGAGTCGCGTCACTACGCGCACGTCGACTGCCCCGGTCACGCGGACTACATCAAGAACATGATCACGGGTGCCGCGCAGATGGACGGCGCCATCCTCGTGGTCGCCGCCACCGACGGCCCGATGCCGCAGACCAAGGAGCACGTGCTCCTGGCCCGCCAGGTCGGCGTCCCCTACATCGTCGTCGCCCTGAACAAGGCCGACATGGTGGACGACGAGGAGATCCTGGAGCTCGTCGAGCTCGAGGTCCGTGAGCTCCTCTCCGAGTACGAGTTCCCGGGCGACGACGTTCCGGTCGTCAAGGTCTCGGCGCTCAAGGCGCTCGAGGGCGACAAGGAGTGGGGTGAGTCCGTCCTCAACCTGATGAAGGCTGTCGACGAGTCCATCCCGCAGCCCGAGCGTGACGTCGAGAAGCCGTTCCTCATGCCGATCGAGGACGTCTTCACGATCACCGGTCGCGGTACGGTCGTCACCGGCCGCATCGAGCGTGGTGTCCTGAAGGTCAACGAGACCGTCGACATCGTCGGTATCAAGACCGAGAAGACCACCACCACGGTCACCGGCATCGAGATGTTCCGCAAGCTGCTCGACGAGGGCCAGGCCGGTGAGAACGTCGGTCTGCTCCTCCGTGGCATCAAGCGCGAGGACGTCGAGCGCGGCCAGGTCATCATCAAGCCCGGCTCGGTCACCCCGCACACCGAGTTCCAGGCGCAGTCCTACATCCTGTCGAAGGACGAGGGTGGCCGTCACACCCCCTTCTTCAACAACTACCGCCCGCAGTTCTACTTCCGTACCACGGACGTGACGGGCGTTGTGACCCTTCCCGAGGGCACCGAGATGGTCATGCCGGGTGACAACACCCTCATGGACGTCGCGCTGATCCAGCCGGTCGCCATGGAAGAGGGCCTGAAGTTCGCCATCCGTGAGGGTGGCCGGACCGTGGGCGCCGGCCAGGTCACCAAGATCATCAAGTAGTTTCTGCTTGGTCCTTGGACCTGGTGGCTCACTGAGCTGCAAGAAGGGCCCCCCACCGCGAAAGAGGTGCGGGGCCCTTCGCGTACCCGCGGTCGGTGCGCCGGACATGGTTGTAGGGCCCCGGTACCTCGGGCGGTGAGGTACGGGGGCCCTACGGTTTCAGGGGGACGGCGGACCGGTCAGGTGCCCGCCGTCCCGGGTGGGGCGTTCAGGGCGCGCCCGGCAGATCGGGACCGGACAGGCCCTGGGTCAGACGCCCGCGATCGACCGGATCCAGGACCGGTACGCGGTGACGTTCGTGTACGCGGTCGTGGTCTGGCGGTCGCTGGTGGAGGCGACGCCGACCTGGATGCCGTTGGCGGTCATCGGGCCGCCGGAGTCGCCGCCGGCGGTGATGCCGTTGCCGCGGCGGGCGCAGATCGCCGAGCCGCCGTACGCGTCACCGCAGCCGCCGGTGACCGTCACATTGGCGACCTTCAGGTAGCGCGACTGGCAGTTCGCCTCCGAGCCGCACTGCGAGGTCGCGCCCCAGCCCCAGACCTGGACGCTCTGGCCGACGCTCACCGAGCCGGGCGAGCCGAGGCGGGAGTAGGTGGCCTGCACGGAGCGGTCCAGCCGGACGAGGGCCAGGTCCGAGCTGTGGGTGTAGGTCTGGGCGCCGTTCGCGACGACACCGCCGCTGTGCTGGTCGAGGCTGCCGATGCGGAACGACAGGCCGCCGCCGGTGACGCAGTGCTTGGCGGTGAGGATCCAGGTCGGCGCGATGATCGTCGCCGAACAGGTCTCTCTGCCGTTCGAGAAGAGCCGGGCGGCCCAGGGGGCGTTCTGGGCGTAGCCGCCGCCGATGATCTGGGTGGTGGGCGGCGGGGCGTCCTGGAGCGGCGGCGCGGGTGCGGCCGTCGCGGACGGTGCGAAGAGCGAGAGGACGCAGGCCGCTGCTGCGGCGACAGCGGGCATGAGCCGGGATATGCGCATGATGCCTCGTTTCGCGCGACACGCTGGGTAGGCGTGTCCGTGGGGGATGGTGGGCAACAGGGTGCCGGGGCGCGACGAGGGCGGGGTACTAACGTTTGGCCATAACGCGGCGTTATGGGGCGGGAGTTGGGGGGAGCGGCCCCTTCTGTGGCCGCCATGCCCAGGGCGCTGCGTCCGGGCCGAACCCCACGACGGCGGACTGCCCGTCCGCCGCGCCCAGGTGGAGAGCGGCGCCGTCCAGGGCGACGGGGCCCCGGGAGCGTACGGCGATGCCCTCGGCGGTACGCACCTGGATCCGGCCCTCCGCGGACCGGCCGAGCAGGACCGGGCCGGCCGGTGAGGCGGCGGCGGTCACCGGACCGTACCCCCCGAAGCGGGGCGCGGGAGCCTCCTCGGCGCGCACGGCGACGAGCCGCTCGCGCTCGGCGGGCCGGTAGTACAGCTCCACGGACCCGTCGGGCGCCGGGAGTGCGCCGGGCGCGTGCGCGGGGACGGGGGCATCGGTGAGCTGGGTACGGGCGGTGACGTCGGTGCCCGGGGCGTCCTGGGTCCAGTGGTGCACGGCATGGTGCCCGGCCGCGTACACGTGGACGCGCCCCGCCGTGTCCACGAGCGCGGTCACCCCGTCCTGGATCTCGCCGCCGCCCATGTCCCGCCAGCCGCTCCAGCGGCCGGTGACCGCGTCGCGCACCCGGGTGCTCAGCCCCTTCTCCGCGTTCCGTACGAAGAGGTGGACGCGGCCGTCCGGGGCGGTGACGGCGACCGGGGTTCCGATGCGGCGGCCGTGGTCGGGGCCGGTCGCGGGGTTGCCGAGGCCTCGCCAGGCGAGGAAGGGGCCGCCGGGGGAGCGCTGCTCCAGGAGCACGATCTCGCGTTTGTTGTCCGCGCCGTGCCCGCCGAGCGCCGCGAACCGCAGCCCGAACAGCAGCTGCCGCCCGTCCGCCGTCACCGCGGCGCCCAGTACCGGGGCGAGCGGCCCACCGCCGAGGTCGTCCGGCGCATCCCAGATCCCGCTGCCGGGCGCGCTCTCGTGCCACCGGACGGCCCGCAGCCCCAGCACCCCGTAGGCGATGAGCCGGCCGTCCGGCCCGGAGGCGACCTGGGCCCGGGGGCCCGGGTAGCGGTGGTGGGTGGAGCGCACCCAGCCCTTGCGGTTGGTGAGCGGCCGGTCGCCGCCCACGTTGTAGTCCCCGCAGCCGGAGGGGTTGCCGCACTCCCAGTCGGGGGCGCCGCCGTAGGGGACGAGGTGGGCGGCCTTGCGCTCCAGCACCGCGGGCGGCAGGTTCTTGGGCCAGTGCCGGTTGTAGTACCCCCGGAACGCGGCGACGACGAACCCGGGCACCGGCTCCCCGCGCCCCGTCGCCCGCGCCACCCAGCGGATCAGGGCGGCCCAGGCGAAGCACCCGGCGGCGGTGTGGTCGGCGTGGTCGGAGTACCCACGCTGCTCGCTGTCCCGGCGGCGCTCGTACTCGCTGCTGAACTGGAGGTCCGGGTCCGGGTCGAGGGTGTGCACGACGGTCGGCCGGTACTGCTCCAGCAGCCCGACGAGGACGTCTGTCAGCGACTCGTACGTATACGAACCGGCGCGCTCCAGCGGCGAGTTGTCGGCGACGACGGTACGCAGCACGAGCCGGCGGTCACGCCAGAGACTGGGCAGACCGGGGCGGCCGCGCCCGGTGTGCATCGCGGTGTTGAGGAAGACCAGCTCGACCCGGCGGGCGCCGTCGGCCAGGACGTTCACCTCGGCCCGGTGACCGCCGTGCAGGGTCACCACCGACTTCAGCCAGGGCGTGAACCGGTCGAGCCCGAGCAGCTCGGCGTACGCCTGGCGCAGGCCCTGATGGCGGGAGGAGGAGTACGCGGCACGGTCGGGGGCGGGGGCGGGGGGCCGGGGGGTCTTGTTGAGGCCGTCCGCCTCGCCCGCGGTCAGATACACAC
>NZ_JAFEUF010000289.1:7348-7577 GCF_016901035.1 Streptomyces durocortorensis | reverse complement strand
TTCCAGCCCCGCCCGACACCCCCAGCCCGCCCGGCGTTTGAGGGCATCTCTTCCAGCCCGTCCGGCGTTTGAGGACATCCTTTGACCCGCGCCCCGGGGGAGGGCGGCCCCGCGCAAAGAAGGAGGCGGGCCCCCGGAACCCGGGGGGGGGCCCGGCGCCCCCCCCCCCCCCCCCCCCGGCCCCCCCCCCGGCCCGCGCACCACAAAACACCCCGACGGGGAAAAAACA
>NZ_JAFEUF010000289.1:0-7338 GCF_016901035.1 Streptomyces durocortorensis | reverse complement strand
CGGGCTGTTTTGTCTGGGGCCCCCCCCTGGGGGGCGTTTTGGCGGTTTTTGTCGCGTTTCCCCCCCACCCCCCCCCGCGGGGGGGGGGGGGCCCCCCGCCACATCCTGCGCCCCCCCCGCCCCCCGGGGGGCCCCCTCCTGACGCGACGCGTACGCACGCGCTGACCGCAGCACGTACGCGTCACACCTCAACGACCGTCAACGGTCAAAACGCTCGCGCGCCTGGTCCTTCGCGTCCTGAGCACGGTCCTTCATGCCCGAGGAGGAGTCCGACCGCTGGTCGCGGGCCTGGGAGGCCCGGTCCTGGGCCTCGTCCTTGCCCTGACCGGCCTTCTGCTTGGCCTGGTCGGCGAGCTCCTGCGCCTTGTCCTTGAACTGGTCTGCGATACCCATGCTGTTCACTCCTGTGGGATGCGTGGGACGGATGTGGGGGTGGCCCCCAGCGGGGCCGTGCTCAGCGTTACACGCCCCGACATCCCGCGCATTTCGGACCATTACCCACCGTGAGGTGGGCCCGTCCACCCCGCTACGCCCGGTCCACCCGCTCCGCACGCGCGTCCTGGTCCGCCGCTCCCCCGGCCCCCACCAAGCCCTTGGACACGGTGTGGAGGCGCGGTTCGAAGCGCCGCATCTCGCGCTGTCCGCCGAGCGCGATGACCGAGGGCAGGTAGCCCCGGACCGACTGCATCCCGCGCAGCCACCACTGGGCGTAGACGTGCGGGGAGCGCCGCGCGATGCCGTCCACGATCCGGTCGACGGCCGGGCCGAGCGGGTAGGTGCGGTTCATCGGCCACGGCAGCCGCTGCCGCAGCTCCCGCATCACGTCGTCCTGGTCCGCGCCGCGCACCATGTCCGTGTCGGTCCAGGAGAGGTAGCCGACGCCGACCTTGACGCCCTTGTAGCCGACCTCGGCGCGCAGGCTGTGCGCGAAGGCCTCGACGCCCGACTTGGACGCGCAGTACGCGGTCATCATCGGGGCCGGCGTGATCGCGGCCAACGACGCTATCTGCAGGAAGTAGCCGCGGCTCTCCATCAGCACCGGCAGGAACGCCCGCCCGGTGACCGCGCCGCCGATGAGGTTGACCTCGATGACCCGCCGCCAGGCGGCCGGGTCGGAGTCGGCGAACGGGCCGCCCGCGGCGACGCCCGCGTTGGCGACGACCACGTCGACCTTGCCGAATCGTTCCTTGACCTCACGCGCCACCTGGGCCATCGCCTCGTGGTCGGTGACGTCGGCGAACCAGTGGTCGCTCTCGCCGTGCAGCCGCTCGGAGACGTGCTTCAGCTCGTCCGGCTCCAGGCCGACGAGCGCGAGGGTCGCCCCGCGTGCGGACAGCTTGCGGGCGAGCAGTTCGCCCACGCCCCGGGCCGCGCCGGTGACGACGACGACCTGGCCCTCCAGATTCCGCTTGCCGCTCATGCGACGTCCTCCTTCTCGGCCGGGGAGGCGTTCCCCCTGGCGTCCGCTCCCGTGCTGACGTACCGGGTGACCAGCTCCCTGATTTTCGCCGAAACGGCCTCCGGAGCCTCGACCGGCGTCATGTGTCCCATGCCCGTCAGCTCCGTCAGCCCGAGGCCGACCGGCAGGGCGGCGGCGATGGCCCGCGCGTGGACCGGCGGGGTCAGCCGGTCGTCCGTGCCGGCGATCACCGCGGTCGGCACCCGCAACGCCCGTACGCCATCGGCGAGATCCAGTTCGCCCAGCACATGGCCCCACTCCACCCGCGCGCGGCGCGGACAGGCGTGCACGATCCGGGCGCAGGCGTCGACCCGGTCCGGGGCCGAACCCCGGCCCATCGTCGCGTACTTGAGGATCTTCCTGGAGACCGGGTTCACCGGCCCGAGGGGGGCCTTCGCGCCCAGTACGGCGGTGGTCAGCCGGGTCCGCAGCGCACCCGCGCGGAGCGGCAGGACCAGGGCCTCGGCGGCCAGCCGCGTGGATCCGGTGGAACAGAGCAGCACGGCGGCGGCGTGTTCGCGCACCCCGGGCCGGGCGGCCGCCGCCATCACCGTCATCCCGCCCATGGAGTGCCCGGCGAGCACCGCCTTCTGCCCCGGCGCGAGCGTCCCGGCGAGGACGGCTTCGAGGTCGTCGGCCAGCGCGTCGGTGCTGTAGCCGCCGGGGCCCGGCTCAGGGGTGAGTCCGTGGCCGCGCTGGTCGTAGGCGATGACGCGGTGGTCGGCGGCCAGGTCGCGGATCTGGGCGTCCCAGAAGCGGGTGTTGCAGGTCCAGCCGTGGGCGAGGACGACGGCGGGCGCGTCCTCGGGGCCGTGCAGTTCGACGTGGATCCGTGACCCGTCGGCCGACCGTACGGTCAACTCGGCGGCAGGCACGGGCGGTACGGCGTCGCGGTGCAGGAGCCGGCTCATCGCGTGGCCTCCTCGGCGACGGGCCCGGCCTCCGACGCGGCGGCGGTCACGCTCTCGCGGTCGGTCCGGCCCGGCTGCTCCGGTACGCGCCCGGCTCCGACACCTCGCCGCGCACCGCCCGCCCCACCGGCCCGGATCACGTCGTACTCCGCGAGGTCCACCGAACGCGTCTGCCGCCGGAACTCCCCCGTCGTACCCGGCCAGACCGTGGTGTTGCGGCCCTCCGCGTCCAGGTACCAGCTGGTGCAGCCGCCGGTGTTCCACACCGTGCGCTTCATCCGCTCCTGCACCTTGTCGTTCCACGCGGTGACGGAGACGTCCCGGGCGTCGAGCGCGGCACGGCCGCCCAGCACGTTCAGCTGGCGGAGGTAGTCGGCCATGTAGTTCAGCTGGGACTCGATCATCAGGATCATGGAGGAGTTGCCGAGCCCGGTGTTGGGGCCGATGATCGTCATCCAGTTGGGGAACCCGGCGGCGGTCGCGCCGCGCAGCGAGTTCATCCCGTCCTTCCAGGTCTCGGCGAGGGTGATGCCCTCCGCACCGACGACCCGCTCGGCGATCGGCATGTCCGTCACATGGAAGCCGGTGCCGAAGATGATCGCGTCGACCTCGGCCTCGGTGCCGTCGGCGGCGACGACCGTGGAGCCGCGTATCTCGCTGAGCCCGGAGGCGACCACGTCCACATTGGGCTGGGCGAGCGCCGGGTAGTAGGTGCTGGAGAGCAGGATCCGCTTGCAGCCGATGCGGTAGTCCGGGGTCAGCTTGGCCCGCAGCGCCGGGTCCTTGACGGCCCGCGCCATGTTGGACTTGGCCAGCTTCTCCACCAGGCCCAGCTGGTCGGGGTGCTTGGTGAAGGCGCTCACCTGCAACTCCCGTATCCCCCACAGCAGTCCACGGCGTGCCGTGCCGGTGGCGGGTATCGCCCGGTGGAGCGCGCGCTCGGCCTTGCTGATGGTGCGGTCCATGCGCGGCATGACCCACGGCGGCGTGCGCTGGAAGAGCGTGAGCTTCGCGGTCTTCGGCTGTATCGCCGGGACGATCTGGATCGCGGAGGCGCCCGTGCCGACCATCGCGACGCGCTTGCCGGCCAGGTCGTAGTCGTGGTCCCAGCGCGCGGAGTGGAAGACCTTGCCGGGGAAGGAGTCGAGCCCGGGTATGTCGGGCATCTTGGGATCGGAGAGCGGCCCGGTGGCGGAGACGACGACATCGGCGTGCAGCGTGGTCCCGTCGGCGGACTCGATCACCCAGTACAGGTTCTCCTTGTCCCAGCTCATCAGCTTCACCTCGTGGTTCAGCCGGATGTGCGGGCGGAGCCCGAAGGTGTCGGCGACGCGCTCCAGGTAGGCCCGGATGTGCTCCTGGCCGGAGAAGGTGCGCGGCCAGTCGGGGTTGGGCGCGAAGGAGAAGGAGTAGAGGTGGGACGGTACGTCGCAGGCGCAGCCGGGATAGCTGTTGTCGCGCCAGGTGCCGCCCACCGATCCGGCGCGCTCCAGGACGACGAAATCGGTGATGCCTTCGCGGCGCAGCCGGACGGCGGCCCCCAGGCCCCCGAATCCGGTTCCGATCACCGCCACACGTACGTGCTCCTGCTGGGCCATGCTGCCGCCTCCCGCGGTACGTCACGCGACTGTGCCAGCAATCACTGGCATGGTTCGGAGAGTAGAGCAGGACCGTACTGATGGGTAGGGGGCGGACCGAGGAAAGTTACCGGCGGTACAACATAGGGTGCCCCTGTGGCTGAAGGACGCGAGCACCGCGAATACCGCATGGAGGAGCTGGCCAAGGAGGCCGGCATCACCGTGCGGACCCTGCGCTTCTACCGCGAGCGCGGGCTGATCCCGCCGCCCCGCCGCGAGGGCCGGATCGCCTGGTACGACGACCACCACCTGGCCCGGCTGCGCACGATCGCGGGCCTGCTGGAGCGCGGCCACACCCTCAACGGCATCGCCGATCTGGCGGCCACCTTCGAGAGCGGCCGCGATGTCGCCGAGGTGCTGGGCCTGGGCGAACCGACCGAGGAGACCCCGGTCCGCCTCACCCCGGAGCAGCTCGCCGACTACTTCGAGGGCGAGGTCACCCCGGAGAACCTCGCCACCGCGCTGGACCTGGGCTATCTCGCCACCGACGGCGACGAGATCGTGCACATCAGCCGCCGCCTCCTGGAGGTGTCGGCCGAACTCGTACGGGAAGGGGTGCCGCTGTCCACGGTGCTCTCCTCCGGCCGCCGCGTCCGCGAGCACGCGGACGCGCTCGCCGAAATCTTCGTACGCGTACTGCATGCCCATACGAAGGAGACCGAACCCGCCCAACTGCGGCCGCTGGCCCGGGCGGTGGTGGACGCGGAGCTGTCGATGGCGCTGGACCGGAGGCTGCGCCGCGAGGACGGCACGCAGCCCCCGAAGGCGTAACCGCACCTGAGGGGCCGCACGCCGGGTCGGGTCTACCGCCCGCAGACGACCGGGACGGGTCTACCGCTCGTAGACGACCGTGACGGGCGCGTGGTCACTCCAGCGCTCGCCGTGCGTGGCCGCCCGCTCCACCCAGGCCTTCACCGCGCGCCCGGCCAGCCCCGGGGTCGCCATCTGGTAGTCGATGCGCCAGCCGCTGTCGTTGTCGAAGGCGCGCCCCCGGTACGACCACCAGCTGTACGGCCCCTCGACGTCCGGATGCAGCGCCCGCACGACGTCCACGTACGCCGCCTCCTCCAGGACCCGGGTCAGCCAGGCCCGCTCCTCGGGGAGGAAGCCGGAGCTCTTGCGGTTGGCCTTCCAGTTCTTCAGGTCGGCCTCCTGGTGGGCGATGTTCCAGTCACCGCAGACCACGACCTCACGGCCGTCCGCCGCCGCCCGCGCCTTCAGCCCCTGGAGGTAGGGCAGGAAGGCGGCCATGAAGCGCTCCTTCTCTTCCTGCCGCTCGGTGCCGACCTCGCCGGAGGGCAGGTAGAGACTCGCGACGGTCACCCCGGGAAGGTCGATCTCGACGTACCGGCCGCTCGTGTCGAACTCCTCCGCACCGAGAACCCCGAACCCGCCGAAGCCGATCTGAACCCGCTCGGGAGCCTGCCGCGCGTAGAGGGAGACCCCGGCGCGACCCTTGGCGGCGGCGGGCGCGTGGACGGTGTGCCAGCCCTCGGGAGTGCCCACCCCTTCGGGCAGCTGGGCGAGCTCGGCCCGCACTTCCTGGAGGCAGACCACGTCGGCGTCGGTCCCCGCCAGCCACTCGACGAAGCCCTTCTTGGCGGCGGCGCGAAGCCCATTAACATTCACAGAAGTAACGGTCAGCATCCCCGAACAGTACCTACTCCACCCCACGCACAGATATACGATACTCAGCATGCTTATTCACCCTCGGCCCTTCGACCACCCCGACGCCGTCAAACTCAATGACCAGGTGCAGCTCGAATACGCCGAGCGCTACGGCGACGAGGGCGATGTCACACCGCTCGACCCGTCGATGTTCGTACCACCGCACGGTCTGTATCTGCTCGCCTACGACGAGCAGGAGCGCCCGGTGGCCACCGGCGGCTGGCGGACCCAGAATCTCAACGACGAGGGCTACGAGGACGGCGACGCCGAGATCAAGCGGATGTTCGTGATCCCCGAGGGCCGCGGCCGGGGCCTGGCCCGACGGATGCTGGCCTCCCTGGAGGAGGACGCCCGGGCGGCGGGCCGGACCAGGATGGTCCTGGAGACCGGCGATCAGCAGCCCGAGGCCGTCGCGCTGTACACCTCGTGCGGCTACACCGTCTGCGAGGTGAAGTTCGGCCACTACCGGACGTACGACAGCAGCATCTGCATGGCCAAGCCGCTGCGGCAGCCGTGAGGGGCGGGGGTCAGCGCACCCGCGCGGCCCCCACGTAGAACCCGCCGCGCTCCTGCGCGGGGGCGGGCAGCTCCTGATACCACTCGGCGGCGGGCACCAGCCCCGGCGCGACCAGCTCAAGCCCCTCGACGAACGGCTCGACCTCAGCACGGGTCCGCATCCGCAGGGAGACGGCCCCCCTCACGCACTCCCGCCGAGCACCAGAACCACGTGCTCGTTCTCCCCGTGCCGCACCGTGCCCGTCGCCGTGAACCCGCACTTCTCCAGCAGGCGCACCGAGCCGGTGTTGCCGACGGCCGGATCCGCGTACAACGGGCGGGCCGTCTCCCGCTCCAGGAACGCGGTCAGCGCCTCCGTACCGATGCCCCGGCCCCAGTACGGTCGGCCGAACCAGTAGCCGATGAAGCGCCGGTCCTTCTCCCACCAGGCCACGATGTTCCCCGCCGTCTCCCCGTCCACGACGACCGTCTGCACGAAGTTGGCGGGATCGCCCAGCACCCGCGTCTTCCAGTGCGCCATGAACGCGTCCCTCTCCCGGGGAGGGAACCGCGACCGCCGGACCGCCTCCGGATCGTGCTCGTACGCGAGAAATGCCTCCAGGTCCGCCGCGACGACGTCCCTGAGCACGACATCCGTGAACTGCGCACTGTTCTCCATGCCGACCGAGTCTGGCACCCGCCACTGACAATCGGCCGGGAGCCGCTCAGCGCGGGGTGGCCAGCACCTGGGTCCAGTAGGGGCCGCGCGGGGAGTCGGCGATGCCCACGCCCACATGGACGAAGTCGCAGTTGAAGATGTCGTCGTCGCGGCCGGGGCTGCTGCGCCACTCCTCGACGACCGCGGCCGGATCGCTCATGCCGGTCGCGATGGTCTCACCGACCGCCGACCAGTCGTAGCCCGTGGCGCCGACCCGGTCGCCCGCGCCCCGGCCCGAGGAGTCGGTGTGGTCGAAGTAGTTCCGCGCGGCCATGTCCTCGGAGTGCCGCTGGGCGACCTCGGTCAGCCGGGGGTCGGTCTCCAGCTCCGGGCAGCCGTTCGCGGCGCGCAGGGTGTTGACCCGGGTGACGACACGGGCGTCGGGGCCGGGGCGCGGCTCGGCGGGCTCGGGCGCCGGCGAGGCAGAGGGGGACGGGGAGACTGCGGGCG
>NZ_JAFEUF010000288.1:3382-7597 GCF_016901035.1 Streptomyces durocortorensis | reverse complement strand
CCCCCCTCGCCTTTATGTTTTTTACCGCCGCGCCTAGCATCCGCGTTTTCTGCTTGTCTCGGGGGCTCGGATTGGTGTATAAGAGACTGCCCGAGGACGACTCCATGGACCGGCTGTCCAACACCGTGCGCCCCTACGCCTGGGGGTCCACCACGGCCATCCCCGCCCTGCTCGGCATCGCGCCCACCGGCGAACCGCAGGCCGAGATGTGGATGGGAGCCCACCCCGGAGCGCCCTCACGTATCACCCGCACCACCGCGTCCGGCGAGACGGAACTCGCCCTCACCGAGGCCATCGACGCCGACCCGGAAGGCGAGCTCGGCGCGCCGACCGTCGCCCGGTTCGGCCCCCGCCTCCCCTTCCTCCTGAAGCTGCTCGCCGCCGGCGCCCCTCTCTCCGTCCAGGTCCACCCCGACCTGGACCAGGCCCGCGAGGGGTACGCCGACGAGGAGGCCCGGGGCGTCCCGATAGACGCCCCCCACCGCACGTACAAGGACGCGAACCACAAGCCCGAACTGATCTGCGCCCTCACCCCCTTCGCCGGCCTCTGCGGCTTCCGCCCGCCCACCGAGGCGGCGGACGCGATGGAGGCGCTGGGAGTCGACTCCCTCAAGCCGTACGTGGACCTCCTCCGCGCCCACCCCGAGGAGGCCGCCCTCCGCGAGGTGCTCACGGCGATCCTCGGCGCGAACCCGGCGGAGATGGCCGAGACCGTGACGGAGGCGGCGGCCGCCGCCGAACGCCTCGGCGGCGCCCACGCCCCGTACGCCCGCATCGCCCATCACTTCCCCGGCGACCCCGGGGTCCTCGCCGCGATGCTGCTCAACTACGTGGAACTCCAGCCCGGGGAAGCCCTGTTCCTCGGGGCGGGCGTTCCGCACGCCTATCTCGACGGCCTCGGCGTCGAGATCATGGCCAACTCGGACAACGTGCTGCGCTGCGGCCTGACTCCCAAGCACATCGACGTCCCCGAACTCCTGCGCATCGTCCGCTTCGAGGCCACCGAGCCCGGCGTGCTGCGCCCGGAGGCGGCCCCGTCGGGCGAGGAGCTCTACGAGACCCCGGTCGACGAGTTCGCCTTGTCCCGCTACACCCTCGCGTCCGGCGCGGCCCCCACCGACCTCACCGCCCCCACCCCCCAGATCCTGCTCTGCACGGCGGGCACGGTCACGGTCGGCGAACTCGCCCTCGCACCGGGGGAGTCGGCCTACGTCCCGGCCGGCGAGGGTGTCGAAGCGACGGGACCGGGCACACTCTTCCGGGCCACCGTGGTGGCCTGACCCACGGGCCGTCCCGGCGGCTGCAACAATGTGCCGCCTCACCACGGCGGCACGTGCCGCCGAGCACCGACGAAGGGACACCACCCACTCATGAGCGCGTCAGGCGGAACCAAGGCGATCGTGGCGGCACTCGCCGCCAACCTCTCGATCGCCGTGGCCAAATTCGTAGCGTTCCTTTTCAGTGGTTCCTCATCGATGCTCGCGGAGAGCGTCCACTCGCTCGCCGACTCGGGCAACCAGGGACTCCTGCTGCTCGGCGGCAAGAGGGCGAAGCGCGAGGCGACCCCTGAACACCCCTTCGGCTACGGGCGCGAGCGCTACATCTACGCGTTCCTCGTCTCCATCGTCCTCTTCTCGGTCGGTGGCATGTTCGCGGTGTACGAGGGCTACGAGAAGATCAAGCACCCGCACGAGATCGAGGCCTGGTATTGGCCGGTCGGGGTCCTGGTCTTCGCGATCATCGCCGAGATCTTCTCCTTCCGTACGGCGATCAAGGAGTCCAACCTCACCCGCGGCGACCGCTCCTGGACCGAGTTCGTCCGCCGTTCCAAGGCCCCCGAGCTGCCGGTCGTCCTGCTGGAGGACCTCGGCGCCCTCGTCGGCCTGATCCTGGCGCTCGGCGGCGTCGGCCTCGCCCTCGCCACCGGCAACGGCGTCTGGGATGGCATCGGCACCCTCTGCATCGGCATCCTGCTGATCGTCATCGCGATCGTCCTGGCCGTGGAGACGAAGTCCCTCCTGCTCGGCGAGTCCGCCGGCATCGAGGACGTCCAGAAGATCAAGGCGGCCGTGGTGGACGGCGACACCGTCACCGGCATCATCCACATGCGGACCCTGCACCTCGGCCCCGAAGAACTGCTGGTCGCCGCCAAGATCGCGGTCCGGCACGACGAGACCGCCGCCGAGGTCGCCGAGGCCATCAACGCAGCCGAGAACCGCATCCGCGACGCGGTCCCGATCGCCCGGGTCATCTACCTGGAGCCGGACATCTACAACGCGCAGGCCGCCGCGACCGGAACCAACCCCGGCAAGACGCCCGGCGGCCCGGCCGACGCCCCGAGCGATTCCGGCCACTGACCCACCGCACACCGGCCCCGATCGGCCCGGTGACCCCTCACACACGCCCCTCTCCCCGAACGGGCTGGGGCTCACTGGGCCGTTCGGTGTAGATTCGGATACGGAAAACAGACGTCGCTGCTGATGGCGGTCGACCGGCTGGCACCAGCGAGCCGGGCGAGGGACAGAGGGCCTCCGACGGACTGCACTGCGAATCGCCCGGGCATTCCTGTGCCCGCCGCCCCGCAGAGTCAGCCCAGACAGCCCACCCTCGACCCATCACGAGGAGCAGCCCGTTATGACGACGGCCACCAACCGCCAGGACTTCAAGGTCGCCGACCTCTCCCTCGCCGCTTTCGGGCGCAAGGAGATCACGCTCGCCGAGCACGAGATGCCCGGCCTGATGTCGATCCGCAAGGAGTTCGCCGCCGCCCAGCCGCTGGCCGGCGCCCGGATCACCGGCTCGCTGCACATGACCGTGCAGACCGCCGTGCTCATCGAGACCCTCGTCGCCCTGGGCGCCGAGGTCCGCTGGGCCTCCTGCAACATCTTCTCCACCCAGGACCACGCGGCCGCCGCCATCGCGGTCGGCCCGAACGGCACCCCGGAGGCCCCCGCGGGCGTCCCGGTCTTCGCCTGGAAGGGCGAGACGCTCGAAGAGTACTGGTGGTGCACGGAGCAGGCGCTGACCTGGCCGAACACCCCCACCGGCGGCCCGAACATGATCCTGGACGACGGTGGCGACGCCACCCTCCTCGTCCACAAGGGCGTCGAGTTCGAGAAGGCGGGCGCCGCCCCGGACCCGTCGACCGCGGACAGCGAGGAGTACGCCAACATCCTCACCCTGCTGAACCGCACCCTCGGCGAGGCCCCGCAGAAGTGGACCCAGCTCGCGTCCGAGATCCGCGGTGTCACCGAGGAGACGACGACGGGCGTCCACCGCCTGTACGAGATGCACCGAGACGGCTCCCTCCTGTTCCCCGCGATCAACGTGAACGACGCGGTGACCAAGTCGAAGTTCGACAACAAGTACGGCTGCCGCCACTCCCTCATCGACGGCATCAACCGCGCCACCGACGTCCTCATCGGCGGCAAGACCGCCGTCGTCTTCGGCTACGGCGACGTGGGCAAGGGCTGCGCGGAGTCCCTGCGCGGCCAGGGCGCCCGCGTGATCATCACGGAGATCGACCCGATCTGCGCGCTCCAGGCGGCGATGGACGGCTACCAGGTCGCCACGCTGGACGATGTCGTGGAGACGGCCGACATCTTCATCACCACGACGGGCAACAAGGACATCATCATGGCCAAGGACATGGCCCGGATGAAGCACCAGGCCATCGTCGGGAACATCGGCCACTTCGACAACGAGATCGACATGGCCGGTCTCGCCCAGATCGACGGCATCGTCAAGGACGAGGTCAAGCCCCAGGTCCACACCTGGACGTTCGCCGACGGCAAGGTCCTCATCGTCCTGTCCGAGGGCCGCCTCCTCAACCTGGGCAACGCGACCGGACACCCGTCCTTCGTGATGTCCAACAGCTTCGCGGACCAGACCCTCGCGCAGATCGAGCTGTTCACGAAGCCCCAGGAGTACCCGACCGACGTGTACGTGCTGCCCAAGCACCTGGACGAGAAGGTCGCCCGTCTCCACCTCGACGCCCTGGGCGTCAAGCTCACGACCCTGCGCCCCGAGCAGGCGGCGTACATCGGTGTCGAGGTAGAGGGCCCGTACAAGCCCGACCACTACCGCTACTGATCCACTCACGGCGGGGGGGGGGGCGGCCCCCCCCCCCCCCCGCGGCGGCCCCCCCCCCCGCCGCCCATACGCAGCAGATTGCTTAACAGTCAGGTATAAAAAAGACCCAGCCCCCCCTAAAGG
>NZ_JAFEUF010000288.1:0-3372 GCF_016901035.1 Streptomyces durocortorensis | reverse complement strand
CGCCAGGCCGCCGGTTATGTCCGTCAGGGTGCCGGGGGGGCCCCCCCCCCCCCCCCCCTCCACCCGTCCGCGCCCCGCCCGGCCGGGGGGCCGGCGGCCCCCCCCCCCCCCCCCCCGGGCGGCGTCACAGCATCCAGCAGCAGTTCCGCAGCAGATGCGTAACCGTCCACAGCAGATCCGAGTGCAGGCCCCCGCACCCCCGTGCCGGGGGCCTGCTCCCGTTACCGCCCCCGCACAGCCCGAGGAACCCGAAGGACCCCATGCCCCGCGGCAGGTATTCGCTCCACGACCTTCACGATCACACCCCCCTCGGCGAAGAACACTTCCACTGCGCCCCCGGCCCCTCCGGCTGGCGCTACGTCTCCCAGACCACATCCCCCTCCGGTGATCACCTCGGCTCCGTCGACCTCGCCCTGGACGAGCTGGGCCGGCCCATCCGCCTCGAACTCCACGCCGCGAGCTGGCAGGTACGAGGAGCAGCCCTGGAAGGGGTCACCTGGGTCCGGACCGACCCCACCGGCAGCCACGCCACCGAAGGCAACGTCCGCGCCCACACCTTCGCCGGCACGTCCCCCGCATTCCTCATCGCCATGGCCCGCCTTCTGCGCCTCACCCCCGCTTCCCCCACGACCCGCGTCCGCGTGGTCACCTTCACGGACCCGGTCCTCGCCCCCAGGACCGTCGACCAGTCCTGGGCCCTGGTGAACAGTGAAGCGCACGCCACTGACAACGGCCCCCTGGTCGTGGACGAATACCAGGTCAGCGCCCTGGACACCGGGGAGCAGCACACCGTCCACATCGCCGGCGACGTGGTCCTCGCGGCACCCGGCATCGAGCTCGAACACCTGGAGACGCCCCCGTCCCCCCGCGCCTCCGGCACCTCGGTCGACCCGGACCTGTCACCCGGCACGGAAAGGGTCACCGACGTGCCGGCCACCGACTAGCCGGGCGGAGCGAACCCGGCCGAGGAGACACTCCCACCCCGCTCCGCAGAAGCCCCGTCGTGGCCCCCGGCCTCGGCAGTCATCGACCCCCCGAAGCGCTCCCCCGACAGGCCGAGCGAGCCCAACACCGCAGGTCCCCCCGACACCACAGGCCCACCCGACCAGGCAGGCGGGGACGACACGGCGGGCCCCCCGGCCCGGGGCCCGGCGAACACGCGCCGCGCATCCCGGGACTGCCGCTCATGCACCACCGCGGCCAGAAACGCGGCCGCGGGAACACCCTGCGGCGCGGCGGCCCCTGTCCGCGCGACCAGCTCACCGGCCAGCCGTTCCGCGATCGACCGCCCCACCCCGGGATCCAGCTGCTGCATCCGCGTCAGGTACTGCCGTACCGCGGACCAGAGTTCGTCCGGTACGCCCGACAGATCCAGCTGTGCGAACCGGCCGACCAGCCACGGCGGGGGAGGCGGCACGGCGACGGACCGGCCCGTCGCCGCGACGCGCTCCCGGATCACCAGCGTCCCGGCGAACACATCACCGATCCGACGCCCCCGCGCCGACACCAGGGACGCAATAGAGGCCACGGCACCGAAGGTCAGGAGGATCTCGACGAGCCCCATGGCTCCACGGACGAGCGCGTGCCGGAAGCGGATCGGCCCGCCGTCGTCCCGTACCACCCGCAGTCCGCAGGCCAGCTTCCCCAGGGAGCGGCCATGGCTCAGCGTCTCCACCGCGACGGGCCCACCGATCAGGACCAACAGGAACGAGGCAACCCCGATCGCCGCGACGGCGGCCTCGTCCAGGGCGGCGGAAGCGATACCCAGCAGCACCGAGACCAGGATGAAGACGACGAACGTCACGGCCAGATCGATGGCCGAGGCCAGCGCCCGGCTGGGCAGCCGCGCGGGCCTCAACCCCAGAACGACCGCGTCACCGGTCACCAGCTCATTCATCGGTCCCCACCCTTCGCCGACCTTCCCTGCCCCAGCCGGGCCCAGTCTGCCAAGCTGACCGCCAGCGCGCCGCAGTAGTACGGACCCGTACGCCCCCTTGCCTGGAGCAACAGACGCCCATGGACCTCGACGTCTTCGTCACCGCCCACCGCTCGGAGTGGGACCGCCTCGAACACCTCCTGCGCCGAGGACGCCGCCTCACGGGCGCGGAAGCGGACGAACTGGTCGTCCTGTACCAACGCACGGCGACGCACCTCTCGCTGATCCAGTCGAGCAGCACCGACCCGCTCCTCACGGGCCGTCTCACCCAGCTCGTGGCCCGCGCCCGGTCCACCGTGACCGGCACCCGCAAGGCCTCCTGGCGTGACGCGGCCCGGTTCCTCACCACCGGATTTCCGGCTGCCGTCTACCGCTCCCGCCACTGGTGGATCCCCACCGCCGTGCTCTCGACAGCGTTGGCGGCATTGCTGGGCTGGTGGATAGGAACCCACCCCGAGGTGCAGGCGGCGATCGCGGCACCGGACGAACTCCGGGCGATGACCCGGCCGGGCGGGGAGTACGAGACCTACTACTCCAGCCATCCGGCGGCGTCGTTCGCGGCGCAGGTATGGACGAACAACGCTCAGGCCGCCGCCCTGTGCCTGGTCCTGGGGGCATTCCTCTGCATACCGGTGATCTGGATCCTCTTCCTCAACATGCTCAACCTCGGCGTCGGCATAGGCCTCATGTCTTCCGCGGGTCGCCTCGACGTCTTCCTCGGCCTGGTGCTTCCTCACGGCCTGCTCGAACTGACCGCGGTGTTCGTCGCCGCCGGCACGGGGCTACGCCTCGGCTGGACCGTGATCGACCCGGGCCCCCTGTCTCGCCGGACCGCCCTGGCCCAGCAGGGCCGAGCCGCACTGGGCATGGCCATCGGCCTGGCGCTGGTCCTGTTCGTCTCCGGCCTCATCGAAGGCTTCGTGACCCCGTCCGGCCTCCCGACCTGGGCTCGGATCACCATGGGCATAGCCGCTGAGCTGGCGTTTCTCGGTTACGTCTACATCTTGGGCGGCCGAGCGGCCCGCGCCGGCGACACGGGCGACCTCACAGCGGTCGAACGCAGCGCCGAACTTCCCACCGCAGCCTGACCGCCGATGTGCTTTCCCCCTTGCTGACCTGCTAGTGTCCTTCTCGCCCACAAAACCCGTTGACACGGCAGATGTGGGGAGGTAGATTTGAACGGTTGCCTCGGACTGGACAAGTTCGAGTTGAGCGCATAATATCTACCCCGCTCGTGCAAGAGCCCTTGTCGACTCCGCCGGGCCAAATGATTCTCCTTTTTCAAACTCACTCACGCTGTTCGTTCGGCCTGTGAGCCTCTGATAAAGTCGGATCCGCCGAAAGGCAAGGCCACTCCGTGGGCCACCGGAAATCGAATTCGGACCGGAAACGGAACGAAAAAGAGTCTGGTAAAGTCGGACTCGCCGGAAAGGGAA
>NZ_JAFEUF010000287.1 GCF_016901035.1 Streptomyces durocortorensis | reverse complement strand
TGCAGCTCCCGGACGGCACCCCCGCCTACACCGACCGCCTCCCCGCCACCTACCAGCCCACCAACACCGTGCCGCAGGTCGTCCACGTCCACCAGGCCCCGCCGGACCGGACGGTGCAGCGTCTCGCGCTCGGCTCCGGCGTGGGCGCCGGAGCGGTGGCTGCCGGGGTCTACTTCGGCCCGCTCCTCGTGGGCGTCCTCACCGCGATCGCCGCGAACCTCGCGCTCCTTGCCCTGGTCGCCTCCGTCTGCGCCTGGGGCGTCGTCACCGTCGTGAAGTCCGTGAGCGACGGCAAGAACGCCCGCAAGCGCCGCTGACCCGGAAGGACTGAACCCGATGGCCACCATCGCCACCGTTTCCGTGACACCCGTTCCCAAGCCCCTCGCTCCCGACGCCTGCACGGCCGAGTGCCTGCTCTGTGGAGTCGCCGCCTACGCGGAGCACTCGCTCACCACATGGGCGGTCAAGCACTCCGAGCAGTGCCCCGGACCGCAGCCCGCCTGACGGCTGCCCGCGCCGCCCCGGCCACCGCCGAGGCGGCAAGGGGAATCGGACAGACCGGCTTCCACCAGGGAGGTTCACCGTGCACAGCTACACCCGATCCGAGTCCCGCGAGCGCGCCAAGCTGTTCCGCCGGGGCTTCCGGCAGGCTCTCGCGGACTGCGTCGACCCGGAGATCCGCCGGAAGATCGAGCGCATCGACCAGGTTGCCGCCGCCCGCGGCGCGCAGGAGCTGGCCGCGCTGCACAAGGTGCAGGCCGACGCCCGCCAGGACCTCGCCACCGCCAAGGCCACCGAGCGCACCGCACCCCGCGCCGACCGACCCGCCGCCCGCGAGGCCCGCAAGCAGGCTGAGCAGCGCGTACGCCTCGCTGAGCGGGCCGTCCACAAGGCCGAGCGCGACTGAGCGGGGGCGGCCGACCCCGGCCAAGGAAACCGGCCGCCCCCTCACCCCATCCCGTTGCACTGAGCAGGAGAGGCACGTTCATCATGACCGAACCCGCCAGCACGGTCCCCGTCATGGGGACCGTGCACCACCTCGACGACCACCGCCCCACCCCGCCCGACACCACCACCGACCCGGTGGACCTCACCAAGGTCCCCGCCCCCCGGCGGGCCCGCTCCCGGGTCCAGCTCACCCGACGGGCCGTGCGCTGGGCCGTCACGCACGAGCGCACCCGGGCCGGAGCCCGCGCTGCGGTCCGCCATTCCCTCTACGTCGTCGGCGGGGCCGGTGTGGTCGCCCGGCGGACGTGGCAGGGCCGGACGGTGGCGGTCCACCACCAGATGCGGGCCGCCGCGGTCGCTGCGGGCAACCAGGAACTCGCCGCGGAGTGGCAGGAGAAGGCGGACCGCTTCCGCACCGACCGGCACCGCCGCCGGATGGAGCTGATCAGCGGTGTTCCGCAGATGGCCAAGTCCGCGGCGATCGGCGTCGCCAGCACGGAGGGTGCGTTGCTGCTGCTCGGTGCCTGCATGGCCGTTCACGACGGCGACGTGCGCGAGGTGATCGTGCCGACGCTGGCCGCCATCGACGCGGTCCGGGCCTTGTGCTGGTTCGTCTCCATCGCCTGGGGGCCCGCGCTCGCGCTCGCGCTGCTGGCCGGGCTGTCCCACCTGTGGCGGGCCGGTCAGCAGCAGCAGACCGCACCCGCCTGGGCCCGCCCCGCCACCAGCGGGATGGACGATGTCCCGGTCACCCCCTCGGTGGTCGTCAAGGCCCTGTCCGACCTGGGAATTTCCTCGCTGCGCAAGGCCATCAAGGAGATGGCAGACGGTGCGGCCGGCATGCTCGGCCCCATCACCCTGGCCGGATGCGGCGTCGAAGTCGACGTCACCCTCCCGTCCGGCGTGAGCACCGAGGAGGTGCTGGGCAAGCGGCGCAAGCTCGCGGAGAACCTGAATCGCCACGAACACGAGCTGCACATGACGCTCCCCCCGGCCCCGCGGACCGTGCGCATGTGGATCGCGGACTCCGGCGCCCTGGACCAGCCCATCGGCCCCTCGCCGCTGGTCACCGACCCGGACGCCACCGCCGACATGCACCGCGGGCGGGCCCCGTGGGGTGTCGACCTGCGCGGGGACGCGGTGCTGGTCTCCCTGTGGCAGAAGCACATGCTCATCACCGGCCTGTCCAACCAGGGCAAGACCGCGAGCCTCCGGGCCCTGGCCCTGTGGCTCGCGCTCGATGCCCGGGTGGAGTTCCGGATCGCGGACCTCAAGGGCGTGGGCGACTGGCAGATGTTCGACGGCATCGCCACCGTCCTCATCCAGGGCCCCACCGACGACCACGTCATCGAGACCACCGAGATGATCGAGGACGGCGTCACGGAGATGGCCAAGCGCATCACCGTGATGCGGGAGCTGACCGCGAAGGGCTGGAGCCAGGACAAGATCCTGGCCGACCCCCGGTTCAACCCTCTGGTCCTCGTGGTCGATGAGGCGCAGGTGGCCTACGGCTCCGGTGCTCAGGAAACCGTCGTCACCGAGAAGGGCGCGGTCCGCAAGGGCGCCCCGTTCGGCGGGTCGAAGGCGGACAGCCGCTACTTCCAGGCCGTGAAGAAGATTCACGACCAGGGACGCGCGGTCAACGTCACCACCTGGGAGGGCACCCAGGACCCGACCAACGAGAACCTGCCCAAGCGCTCCCGGGAGGGCAACCACATCCGGGCCTCGCTGGTCCTGGGCACCGAGTCCCAGGCTCGCATGGCGGTGGGTGACTCCGCGGTCGACGCCGGGGCGGCCCCGCACAAGCTGCGCCAAGGGCTGGACAAGGGAACGCTTGTGGTGGCCGGCGACGGGGTCAAGCTCGCCCCCGGACAGCCCTCCGTCACAGCCCGGACCCACTACATCGGCCCCGAGGACGCCGAGGCCATCGCCGAGCGGGCCAAGGCACTGCGCGCCGGCGTGAAGACATCCGCGGGGCCACAGTCGGCGCCGCGGGAAGTCGACCACCTCGCCGACGTGGCCGCGGCCCTCGGCAGCGAGGAGCGGATGAAGTCCGACGAAGTCCGCCAGCACCTGGCACAGCGGTGGCCGGAGGTCTACAAGTCGTGGTCCGCCTCCGACCTGGTGCAAGCCCTCAAGCCGTTCGGTGCCGAACCGCGGAAGTACAACGGCAACCAGATGATCTCCCGCGCCCGCCTCTTCGCCGCCATCGAGACCCGCGCCGACGAGACCGAGGACACCGAGAACGCCGGATAAAGCGACGCACGGTGACGGGGAGGGAGCTGGGGAGGCGGGCACATCCTGGGGAGTTCTCCCCAACCGCTTCCCCGACGTGCCTCCCCAGGACTGACCTGCGCAAATCGGCTTTTGGGGAGGATGGGGAGGCAGGGGAGGTGACCCCTCCGAAGCCCCTGGAGAAGCGGTTTCCCGGGGGTGGGCCTGCCTCCCTACCCAGCTTGCGCGGCATCCGGAAGAGCGGTTCCGGTTCCCTTTCCCCTCAACCCATCCTAGAGATTTGGTGTAAGACAGCGTCCGCAGCGTCCGCGAGGTGGCGTGAAGGGCGTCTGACCTGCGGGAATGATGCGGACGCTAAACAAACTGTTGAGCGTCCGCTAGCGTCCGCAGCGTCCGCAACCCTCTCCCCTCTTAAGAGCATCACCGCAGGTCAAGACGGCTCTTAAGGGGGAGAGGTGCGGACGCTGCGGACGCTGACCCCTCCTCCGGCGCGGGGTGCTCGCCGGTCGTGAGGATTCCGTTTCCCGCTCACAAGCAAGAGGAGCACCCCCGGCGGAGTGGCGCGGGGTGCTCCTCTTGCTGGCACAGTCACCACCCCTTGTAGCACTACAAAAACCTCCCCTCTTTTTCCTAAGTAGGAAAGGTCTGCGTCACCGCGTCACCACGGCAGGGCAAAAGAGGCTTTGACCTGCGGAAAGAGGGGGTGACGCAGAGCCAGAATCCTGCGTCATCGTGCGTCACCTGCGTCACCCGATGACGCGGCCCTGCGTCACCGATGACGCACTCCCGGATGCCTGCGTCACCCTAAAACCGCAGATCAGGGGGTTCGGGTGACGTTGATGACGCGGTGACGCAGAACTCCGGCCCTCGGACAGGTGCCGCACCGCCGGGCCCGCGCCGCGAAACGCTGCCTGGTCGGCCGGCGCGGTGCGCGCTCGCGGAGCGAGCTGCCCAGGGTCGTGCGGCTTGCCGCTCGCTCTATCTTTCTCCGGGACCGGTAGGTCAAGCTCTCCAGCGCCCCACAGGCGTACTGGACCCCCTTCCGGGTGGGTGTTGACCCTCCGGCCCCTGTTCGGCCGTCAGGGCCCCCGTAGCGACGCTGGGTGACGGAATTCCCGTCTCGCGCGCGCACGCGTAGGAGCCCCTGTCGGAAACCAGGAAACGGGAAACTCCGCTACTCCGCGTGCACACGTCCGCGCGGGGAGGCCGTGTCGAGCCAGACGCCTCCGGGACTATTGGCCCGTGGGCAGAGTGAGCGCCCCTGCTAGACCTAGCAAGGACCCTTGCTAGGTCTAGCAGGGGCGCTAGCACCCGAAAGCGCTTCTGAGCTGCGAACTAGCACCTAGCGCCCAAGTTTGAGCCCTGCTGTTTCGAGCGCTTTCAGCACGGAATCCGGGTCACCGCCGTAGACGATGTGGGGCTCATCGGGCTGAGGCGGGATGAATCTCGTCCGATACCTGGCCAGGTCGCTTTCCGAGAAGAAGATTGAGTTTGCGTCGGCCTGGTGCCGAGCGTTTCGCTCGCTGACCCGCGTCCAAAGTTCCTCGTGGCTTGCCTCCAAGTAGACGAGCACTGACCGGCCTCCGGCGTTAGCGACCACCGCACTCCAGTGCGTGCGGTCTTCTGGAGTCCAGAACCCGTGATCCACCACGACGTTGTGTCCTGCCCGAAGCTGCTCGCCAAGGTCCACGGCGGTCTCCTCCAGTACCGGGCGTTCCAGCTTCGGGAAGATGCCTCGTGGGAAGTCGACTCCATACACGCCGTGGCGACGGAACATCTCTTCGTCCGGGCATAGACGGACGAATCCACTGGCCGTGAGAGCGCGCGAGAGCGTCGTCTTACCAGACCCGGGAAGCCCCGCCATCAGGACGCAGAACGGCTCTGAAGCCGAAGCCGCCGTCACTGCGCTACCTCCGACTCTGTGAGCCATGTCCGGCCCGGACCGCCGAGGTCCACGCCGTACTCCACGACCTGGCCCGAGCTGTCGATGAACTTCGCGGTCATGACGACCACCGGCTCCATCGGGAGGTTCGACGGGTCTAGCTCTAGAAGCTTCGCGTCTGCGGGCCTCAGCGAGCGGGCTGAAGCGGTGTCGATCCGGCGCGTGATCGGCCGTCCGGTGGCCTGGGCGATGAGCTGCAACGACGTGCCACCGGTGAGGCGCGCACTCTTGGCGAGTTGGGGCACCAGGTGTCCGTACTCAGCGGGGATCCACGAGGTCGAGTGCGCGACGATGCCAAGGCGATCGCGGTATACCCGGCGTCGGCGGATGACGTCCGAGTCTGGCGTGATGTCCAAAGCTGCTGCCACATCCGCCGGCGCTGAGACCACCGATGCCTCATGCGAGTCGGACCGCTCACCCGCTCCCCAGCTTGAACCGCTGCGGTGGCCCCGGTCCTGCCGCTGGGAGCCTGAGGACATCGGCGTGGGGCGGTCGATCACCTCGGTACCGATGCCGTGAATGCCTCGCACGAGCCCTTCGCCGCGAAGCTGCCGCAACGCCTTCTCTGCCGTGGCGGTACTGACACCCCACTCCTGTGCCAGGGTCTTGATGCTGGGCAGAAGTTCGCCCGGCCGAAGCTGCCCTGAGGTGATCAGCTCCGTGTAGTGAGCGGCGATTCGTGCGTACGGTGCCCGCTGCCCGACCTGGTCCGGCATTTCGTCAGCTCCTTCTCTCTGTTGATGCGTTCCCTAGCGTACCGCTTGACACCCTAGGGTGCCCTAGGGAACCTTAGGGGTGTGCCCACCGGTCGCTCTGGTCGGGGAGGCACGGCAGCGCTGTGCACCTGGTGCTGACCGAAAGAAAGCCCTGGCCAAGGGGCCAGGGCTCTCACAGGGAGCGGCTCCCTACCGCCAAGCAGAACGCCGCTCCCCGACCCTCGAAGGGGTAAGACCATGATGCCTGGAACCTTAGCGACGCCGCTTCCCCGTGTGCCGGTTCAGTCCGGTTGGGCGGTGCAAGTGCAGGACCTGACCGGCGCTGAGCGGGCGGTTGCCCTGTACGCGTCGGACATGCCTGCCAATCGTCGCCGTCAGTCGCCCGAGCAGGTTCGGGACTGGATCGTGCAGGGTGTTGAGCGGCTGGGGCTGGAGGAGATCGGCCGCCGGGCCGCGTTCCGCCGTGGCTACCGGCTGCTGGAGATGAGCGGTCTCGTCACGGCGCAGATCGCGCAGCGGCACGAGCAGCGGTTCCCCGTTGCGCGCCGTCTGGCCGTTGCCGATCAGCAGTCCGGGAACAACGTCCTGTGGTTCGGGATGAGCGAGCAGACGCGGCGGCGCAACGGTGAGGCTGCGGTCGACGGGGATTGCCCGTGCCGTGGCACCCGGCAGATCCGGGCCGTCTACGGGGAGGGTCAGGACCAGCTCGCCATGCTGTGCCCGGTCCACGCTCAGGCGTCGATCCGGGCCCAGCGTGAGGGCAACTGGCAGGAGCTCCCGGGGGGCCGGGCGTGACGATCACTCTCGACACCGCGAACGCTGCCGGGCCGGAGCAGCCCTACCAGCTTCAGGCTGCGGACACCCCGCTGGGACGGGCCCGGGTCGCCCGGGGCTGGTCGCAGGAGAAGGCGGTGCGCGCCCTGGTCCTGCTGGCCCGGTCCCGGGGGTGGCAGGTGGCTTCGGAACCGTCGCTGAAGGTCCAGCTCTCCGGCTGGGAACACGGCCGGAGGCGACCGAACGAGACCTACCGGCTCCTGCTGTGCGCGGTCTACCGGGCCACGGCGGAGGAGTTGGGGTTCGACGTGGCCGACCGGTCCGCGACCGTGAAGACCCTCCGGGAACGGATCAACGATCTGGAGCGCCTGGTTGAGCACCTGACGGGCGCGGGAGCTGTGCGGGGGGTGTCGGCATGAGGAACGGCCACCCGCTCAACTCCACCCGCCGACGCGCCCGCAAGCACCAGCTCGCCGTCCGCGACGGACAGCAGTGCGCCTACTGCGCCGTGCCGTTCGCCTCGCTGAGGGAAGCGACCCTCGATCACGTCGTGCCGGTGTCGCTGCTGCGGACGTGGTCGGCCGGTGCGCTCGTGCTCGCCTGCCGACCGTGCAACCACGCCAAGGCCGATCGCTTCCCGCTCTCCATCGCCCTGCTGCTGGTCTGGGCCCACCGGCCCGACCTGCGTGACGACCCGCGTCACACCCCCCGTCACACCGACCCGGGCAACGTGTTCACGGCCGACGAGTCGGTGTTCACCACGCCCAACCGATCGACCCGGTCGGCCTCGATCGTGTTCGGTCCGGGGGAGGTGGACTGGCTGCTCCTGGCCCGGCTCGTTCACGCCCGCACGGCTGGTGAACGGTCGACCCCTGACCAGACGAAACACCGCAAAGCGGATCGTCGTGCGGTGCGGGTCGGTCGACTCGCGCACCCCCGGCGGACCGCCCGACTGAACACGTGTGAACAGCCGACCGATCGAGGGGTGAGCGCATGAACACCGACATCCAGCACGTGAACGGTCACCCCCGACCGATC
>NZ_JAFEUF010000286.1:2317-7764 GCF_016901035.1 Streptomyces durocortorensis | reverse complement strand
CCCGCCCCCCCCCCCCCCCCCCCCCCCCCCCCCCCCCCCCCCCCCCCCCCCCCCCCCCCCCCCCCCCCCCCCCCCCCGACCGCGCGCTCCTGGGGAGGGACGCGAGAGGTCACACACGGACATCGGGTCCGTCACATCCATCACGTCCGTCACATCCATCATGTCCTGGGGGGACTTCTCCGTGCTCTGTACCCGTTGCCGTATCAGAACGGCCGTGACCGACGAAGGCCTGTGCACCTTCTGCTCGGGCACCCGGCCTCCGCTGCCGGAAGGCTCGACGGCCGTCCCCGGCCCCGGGGGCTGGGGCGTCGGCACCTGGCCGCGCTCGCCCGTCGCCCTGTCCCGGGTGGTGACGGCGCTGCTCGGCGTGGTCATCGCCACCGACCTGTTCGCCATCGCCACGGGACTGCGGGTGCGCTACCTCTGGGACCGGCTGGCGACGGACGGGGGCATGGCCGTCTACGACGAGGCCGGTAGGTCTGCCGAGCGGCTGTACCTCTTGTCGGGCAACGTGCAGAGCCTCGCGTTCCTGGTCACCGCCGTCGTCTTCATCATCTGGTTCCACCGGACCCGCCGGAACGCCGAGGTCTTCGACCCGAGCGTGCAGCGGATGGGCCCCGGCTGGGCGGTGGGCGGCTGGTTCGTCCCCGTCGCCAACTTCTGGTTCCCGTACCGGGTCGCGGCGGGCACCTGGGAGGCCAGTGCGCGGCCCCGGCCCGACGAGGGCCTGCGGGAGATTGCCCGTACGCCGCTGAACCTCTGGTGGGCGGCATGGGTCGGGACGCTGCTGCTCGCCCGGGTCGCCGGGCGGATGTGGGACCGGGCCGAGGAACCGGCGGAGATCGTACGGGCCGCGGGCCTGGTGGCGGCCTCCGACGCGCTGGACGTCGTCGCCGCGGTGCTCGCGATCCTCTTCGTCCGGACGCTGACCCGGATGCAGGCCGAACGGGCCGCGCACTCCTTGGCGCCCGTCCCCGAGCACAACGTCCCTGAGCACAACGTGCCGGAGCACAACGCCCCGTAGCGACGATGTGACGATTTTCAGCCATTCGGCGCAGTATCCGGTAGACCGAGGGAGACGTCGATGAGTCTGCTGGAACTGATCGAACGAGCCGACGAGCGCACGCTGGCCGCCGGGGCGCTGGCCTGCTTGGAACGCTGCCTGCCGCTGCTCGCGGGGCCGGAAGCGGAGCCCTTGCGCCCGCTCTGGGCGAGCTGCGAGGACGGACAGGATTGGGCCATCCGGCTCGCGGCGGTACGGACGGAGATGGAGCAGGCGTCCGTCCCCGACGGCCCGGCCGCGCTCGTACGGGCGATGCTCGGCGCGGCCCCCTCCGACTTCGACGCCGTACCGCTGCGGGAGTGGGCCGACGCCTGTTCGCTGGTCGCGCTCAGGGTCCACGGCCGGTTCGACGCCCCGGACGGGGACGCGCCGCCGGACGAGGATCACCGGCTCAAGGCGGCCCGCAGCGGCGACCCGGCCGCCGTGGGCCCGCTGGTCGCGGGGGAGCTGGAACGGCAGGTCCGCATCCTGGAGATCCTCGCGGAGACCACCGGCACGGCGGGCAGCGGCGCCGGCCTCCGCAAGGCGCTGGACCTGTCCACGGAGGGCCGCCGGGTCCTGCGCGCGGTGATGTCACGACGGGCCCGGGGACGGGGCTGAGGGCGACCCGGTCTCATCCCCCCCAGGCACGTCGGTGTGCGGTGCCCCGGAAGGAGCCCGTCCGGGGCACCGCGCGTCGGCCGGGCGCTACTTCGCCGCGTCCAGCGCCGCCAGGGCCTGCGCCCATCCGACGTACTTCAGGCGGGCGAGATCGGCGACCGTCTCCACCCCGAACGCCTCCTTGAGCAGGTCACCCTGACGGTCCGAGACACCCTTGAGAGCCGACACCGGCGCCGCCAGCACCTCCGGCACGCTCTTGTCCGCCCAGGCCTTGTCCAGCACCTTGTCCAGGTCGATCGAAGCCACGGTCGTTCCCCTTTTCCCGTTTTCCCAGTAGATCTACAGGCGTGTAGAGCTTAGGAGGGGAGGGGGCGGCGCACCGGGCACAGTCGGAAAATCACCGGCGAACGTCCGAAAGACGCTCGGTGGCCACGGACAGCACCACGTCCACGAGCCGTTCCGCCGCATCGGGCCGACCGTGCGCCCGGGACGCGGCCGCCATCGCGCCCCGGCGCTCCGGATCGTCGAGGAGTGGCCCGACCGCCTCGCGCAGGTGGCCGCCGGTGACCTCGCCGAGGAGGGCGACCGCCGCGCCCGACTGCTCCAGGAGGCGGGCGTTGTGGGCCTGTTCGTTCCCGGCCGCCGTGGCGAGCGGGATGAAGACGGCGGGCTTGCCCAGGGCGGTGAGTTCGGCCAGGGTGCCCGCGCCGCTGCGCGAGATCACCAGGTCGGCCAAGGCCAGGACGTCCGGCAGCTCCGGTCCGACGAACGGGGTGACGTGGTACCGGGCGGCGAGGGAGGCCGGAAGCCCTGCGGCGCGCGCGGAGAGCGCCTCGTGGTGGGCGGGCCCGCACTGGTGCACCACGTTGGCTCGCTCCAGCAGCCACGGCAGTTCGCCGCCGACCACGTCGTTGATCTGCTGCGAGCCCTGCGCGCCGCCGGTGACGTATGCGGTCGGCAGCCGCCGGTCGAAGGAGTGGAGGCCGAGGGCGGTGACCGCCTTGTCCGGGTGGCCGGTCAGGACCTCCGGGCGTACGGGGTTGCCGGTGACCACCGCCGCCGGCCGCACGCTCTCCGGCAGGAGCGGCAGGGTCGACTCCGAGGACACGGCGATCCGTGCGGCCGGAAGTAGCCAGGCGTGCCTGCAACGTACGGATCGCGGTGAGGGTGGGGTAGGTGTGACCACCGGTGCCCCCTCCCGTGACGATCAGGCGGAAGACGGGAGCGGGTCGAGACGCGGTATTCACCCGGAGCAGTCTGGGGACGGCGGGGTGGCCGGACGAATCCGTGAGGGGTTGGTCACGCCCTCGGCGTCGGTGAGGCGCAGGGCGAGGAGGAGCGACGACCGGGGCCGCCACCCCCCACAGGAGAGGCCCCGGCCGTCTTCCACGGGGTCGCAGCACGACCCCGTACTCATCTCAGCGCCATGACTGCGTTTTCTGTCACACCGACAGGGCCGCCGACGAATTGTTGCGAGTTGTACAAGTCATGGACGTGACCCCCGCCGAGCACGTAGCGTGCTGGTTCGCGCAGGGTTGCGCAGCAGTTGACCAGCTGCGATTGAGGACGGCAGGGCGGGTTGAGGGAGTGCTGGGGGACGACGCGGAGCTGACTGCCGCGGTGCTCGCGGCACAGGACGGGGACGAGGACGCCTTCCGTGCTGTGTACCGCGCGGTGCAGCCACGGCTGTTGGGCTACATACGGACGCTGGTCGGGGAGCCGGACGCCGAGGACGTCGCGTCCGAGGCGTGGCTGCAGATAGCCCGCGACCTCGACCGCTTCAGCGGTGACGCCGACCGGTTCCGGGGCTGGGCCGCGCGGATCGCCCGCAACCGCTCTCTGGACCACCTGCGGATGCGCAGCCGCCGCCCCGCGATCGGAGGCGACGAGACCGAGCTGACCGCGCGCGCCGCCGAGTCCGACACAGCGGGTGACGCCATCGAGGCCCTGGACACCGACCGCACCATGTCCCTCATCGCCCAGCTGCCCCAGGACCAGGCCGAGGCCGTCGTGCTGCGCGTGGTCGTCGGGCTCGACGCGAAGAGCGCGGCGCAGACCCTGGGCAAGCGGCCCGGCGCCGTCCGCACCGCCGCCCACCGCGGCCTCAAGCGACTCGCCGAACTCCTCGGCGCCGACGGGCAGATCCCGGCGCCCCGCGCGGACGGGCAGCTCCCCGCGCCCCGAGCCGGAGGCGACGCCGCGTTCGACCCGGACGGCGTCCCGGAACCGGCCCAGGGCGACGCGGGCGGCGGCGCCGGGCTCGGTGCCGTGCCCTCCCAGCGGCCCGGCCGGGGCGGTCCGGCGACGCCCGCCGCGGTCACTCCCGGTGTGACGCATTCGGGACCGTGGACGCAGAAGGACATGTGATGGCCGACGAGCACTACGAGTGGCTTGACAAGGACGCCGCGGAGAGATTTCTCCGCGGCGAACCGGTCGTCCCCGTCGGCGACGAGGCCCGTACCGACGCCTTCCGCCTCGCCGAAGCGCTCGGCGCGGCGCGCGCGGGGCTGCGGGCCCCGGCAGGCGAACTCCCCGGCGAGGACGCAGTTCTCGCCGCGTTCCGGCAGGCCCGCCAGGGCAGCGGTGTGGACCGGCTCGCCGGCCGCGCCGCCGGTGCCGCCGTCCCCGGCCGGCCCGGCCAGCTGCACGTCGTCCAGCTCGGTTCCGCCCCCGACGCCCCGGCCCGCCGCCCGCGCTGGAGCCGGCCGGTCCGCTTCGGCCTGGTCGCCTCGCTCGCGGGCTGCGCGCTCGGCGGGGTGGCGGTCGCCGCCGGTACGGGCGTGTTCACCGGAACCTTCGGCGGCCAGGGATCGCCCGCGCCGGCCACCTCCGTATCGGCCGCGGTGACTCCGGGGCCCCTGATGTCCAGCGGGCCCGCCGACGATTCGTCCGCCCCGGCGGACCCATCCTCGCCCGCCGAGCCGGAGGCGACCTCCTCGCCCGCGAACCGGGAATCCGGCGGCCCCGAGGAGCCCGACGGCGCGCGGACCGGCGAGACCGGCCGGGAGTCCGACGAGGACCGCCCGGGCACCTCGGAACGCCCGGACGGCGACGGCCGGGAGGAGACCTCCGGGGGCGGCGACGGCCAGGACGAACGGCCTGGCGGCCCGGGCGGCTCCGGCGGCGACACGGACTCCGGGAACTGGTACGAGAAGTCGGTGAAGGCCTGCAAGGCCTCCCGCGACGGCACGCTGGACGAGCGCAGCCGACGCCAGCTGATCCAGTTCGCGAAGGGCGAGAAGAACCTGGAGCGCTTCTGCGACCGCCTCCTCGGCGGGGGCGGCGGCAGCGGCGGCAGCGGTGGGAACGGCGGCTCCGGTGGCGGGGACGACGACGGCGACGGCGGTCACAACGGGCCGGGCAACGGTGGCGGCGGCTCGCTGCCGCCCGTCTCCTTCCACCCCGTACCGCGCGCCGTCGCGGCTCCGGAAGCGGGTGCCGGTGCGGGTGCCGGTGCTGGTGCCGGAGCGGGGGTGGGGGCGGACGCTGAGGTTCCGGCCCTTTCGGAGAGCAGTGGTGCGGCCTCCGTGCTGACCCGCTGACCCCGCTGACCTGCGTTTTCAGCTCCCGCCGGGCGGCCCGCGCCACCAGGTGTGACGTTTTTCGGAGGCCGGGCGCAGTACAGAGTGAGCCGACTGGTCATCGGCCGCGCAACGAGCCGGGGTTCCCCCCGTACCTTCGGCTCAGCGCATCGGGGGGGGGGGGGGGGGGGGGGGGCGGCGCGCCGGGGGGGGGGGGCGGCCCGCCGCGCCCCCCCCCCCCCCCGCGGCCCCCCCCCCCCCCC
>NZ_JAFEUF010000286.1:0-2307 GCF_016901035.1 Streptomyces durocortorensis | reverse complement strand
CGATTTCCTGTGGCCGCCGCGGGGCCCGGGCCCCCGCACGGCGGGGGGGTCCCCCCGGTACTTGGGGCCCCGCGCTGGGGGGGGGGGGGCCCCGCCCCCCCGGGCCCCCCCCGCGCCCTCTCTTCTCGCCCCGACCGGCCGCGCGCCGGCTCACCAGTAGACGACGACCTTGTCGCCGTTCCTCACCTGGTCGAACAGGGCCGCGACCTTCTTCCTGTCCCGTACGTTGACGCAGCCGTGCGACGCGCCGCCGTAGCCGTTGGCCGCGAAGTCGGCGGAGTAGTGCACGGCTTGGCCGCCGCTGAAGAACAGGGCGTACGGCATCGGGGTGTCGTACAGCGTCGACACGTGGTCCCGGGACTTCCAGAACACCTCGAACACGCCCTCGCGGGTCGGCGTGTACTCCGAGCCGAAGCGCACGTCCATCGCCGAGACGACCTTGCCGTCGATCATCCACGCCAGGGTCCGGCTGTTCTTGCTGATGCACAGGACCCGGCCCTTCAGGCACCGTTCGTCCGGCGCGGCCAGCGGCCGCTCGGTCGGCGGGCGCAGTTCGGCGGCCTTCGGCACCCGGGTCATCGCCAGCAGCCGCTTCCAGGTGACCTCGTCGGTGGAGCCGGTGACCGGCAGGCTCCGCTTGGCCTGGAAGGACCGTACGGCGTCGGCGGTGACGGAGCCGTAGTAGCCGGTGGGGTTGCGCCCGAAGTGGCCGATCTGGCGGAGCCGGGCCTGGAGTTCGCGTACGCGGTCGCTCTCGGATCCGGTCCGCATCAGGACCCTCGGCGGTGGTGGTGTCGCGGTGCTGGGCTCGGGGGCGGGCCGGGCGGTCGACGGGGCCGCGGCCGCTGCGGCGGTGGACGCCGACGGGCTGGGCGGTGGTGCGGTTGGCGGTTTCGCGTCCGCGGTCGTGGTCGCGGGGGCGGGGCGTGTGGGGGAGGGGGCCTCGGCCCGCGTGGCCTGCGCCGGAGCTGACGCGTCCTGCGCCCCCGTGGCCGTACCCGGTTCGCACCCCGTCGCGAGGGCGGCCAGCGCGACGAGTGACACGGCGGCGACGCGACGGCCCGGTATCGCCTCGGCCGGCCGCGTGCCGCGCCTGCCTCTCGTACCCCGGCCGTCCCACCCGCTGTCCGTGTTCGCCATGTTCGTTCCCCCTGGGTCACCTGTCGGCCCGGCGCCTCCTGTACGGATTCCCGTCCGGCCCGGTCAGTGAATCCTCTGCCGGGCGGCGGCTGTGCGTCCAGACCCCCGAGGTGACGCCCGGTGGATCATGGCCGGGTCCGGGCCGTCGGGACCGGCCCGTCGCCGCGCGGCATCCGACGGTCCATATCGCCTGGTGAAACCCCCTGGACGGCGACCCGCACCGGCGTGCGACACTCCGTTCATGCTGGGTGTCACCGATCTTCCGACCTATCTCGCCGGCCTGGCGCTGATCGTCCTCCTGCCGGGGCCGAACTCGCTCTACGTGCTCTCCGTCGCCGCCCGACGCGGCGTACGTACCGGCTACAAGGCCGCCGCGGGCGTCTGGACCGGGGACACCGTCCTGATGACGCTCTCCGCGCTCGGCGCCGCGTCCCTGCTCACGACCACGCCCCTGCTCTTCGCGATCGTCAAGTACGCGGGCGCGGCCTATCTGACCTGGATGGCCATCGGGATGCTCCGGGCCGCCGTGGCCCTGTGGCGCGAGCGGCACCGGCGTACGGCTGAACTCGTCGAGACGGTCGAGGCGGAGGAGGCTGCCGAGGCGTCCGGAGCGGCGGAGGGCCCTGCGGAGCGGCCCTACCGCCGGGCGCTGGTGGTCAGTCTGATCAACCCGAAGGCGATCCTGTTCCTGATCTCCTTCTTCGTCCAGTTCGTCGACCCGGGCTACGCCTACCCGGCGCTGTCGTTCCTGGTGCTGGGCACCCTGCTCCAGCTCGCCAGCTTCGCCTACCTCTCGGTGCTGATCTTCGGCGGCACCCGGCTGGCCGCGGTCTTCCGCCGACGCAAGCGACTGTCGGCGGGGGCGACTTCGGCGGCGGGTATCCTGTTCCTCGGGTTCGCCGCGAAGCTCTCGCTCAGCAGCGTGTAGCCCCCGGGGGTGCCTGTCGGCCTCAGTGGTGCCAGGCCTTCCCCCCGACGTTGTGGATCATCCGCTGGAGCACCTTCAGCGCGGCGACGAACTCCGCCTCGGGGATGCCCTCGTGGATCTCCGCGCTCGCCCCGGCGCCCCCGGCGCGCGCCGGGGGGGGCCCCCCCCCCCCCCCGGGGGGGCGCCCCCCCCCCGGGCCCCCGGGCGGCGGGGCCCGGGCGCCGGCGCCGGCGCCGGGG
>NZ_JAFEUF010000285.1 GCF_016901035.1 Streptomyces durocortorensis | reverse complement strand
GCGCCGATACTGATGAGGCGTTCGACGGTCGGGAGCTTGGGGTGGGCGCGGGCGTAGAAGTCCTGCAGGGAGGTGTACGGCTGGCCGTCGGCGATCCGGGCGACCTCGTCGTCGGAAATGCCGTGGACCGTGGACAGGGAGATCCGCACTCCCCACCCCGATCCGGTCCGTTCGACCGCGTACTGGGCCTGGGAGGTGTTGATGTCGACGGGCAGGACGGGGACGTCGTGGCGGCGGGCGTCGGCGACGATGACGCGGGCCGGCCACATGCCCGGGTCGTGTTCCAGCAGCCCCGCGTACAGGGCGGCGGGGTGGTGGGCTTTGAGCCAGGCGGACTGGAGCGCGGGCACGGCGAACGCGACCGCGTGCGCGCGGCAGAACCCGTATGCGCCGAACGAGGCGACGACGTCCCAGACCTCGTCCAGCACTGCTGGGCTGTAGCCGCGGGCGCCGGCCTGCTGCCGGAACCACGCCTCGACCTTCGGTAGCCGCTCCTTGTCGCTGAGGGCGCGGCGGGCCACCTCTCCCAGGGCGCGGTCGCAGCCGGTCATGACCGCGAGGATGTCGATGATCTGCTCGTGCCAGATCGTCACCCCGTACGTATCCCGTAGAACCGGTTCCAGGTCCGGGTGCGGGTATACGGGTGCGGCGCCGTGGCGGGCAGCGATATAGAGGGCTGGCATCCCGCCCTGCACGGGCCCCGGACGGAACAGCGAGATATCGGCGATGACGTCCTGCGGATCACGGGGCTGGAGCCGGCCAACGAGGTCTTGCTGGCCGGGGGACTCCAGTTGGAACATGCCCACCGTGTCCGAGGCCTGGATGAGGGCGAAGGCGAACCGGTCGCCGAGGGGGACGTGGTCGGGGTTGTCGAGGTCGATGGCCCGGCCGGTGGTGCGGCGGATCTCGGTGACGGCGTGCGCCATCGCCGACTGCATCCGCACGCCCAGGACGTCGAGCTTGAGCAGGCCCAGGTCTTCGACGTCTTCCTTGTCGGCCTGGAGCATCGGGTACTCGCCGCCGGGGGTGGGCTGTACGGGCAGCCGGTCCAGGAGGCTGGTGTTGGAGAGGATCACGCCGCAGGGGTGCATCGCGATCCCGCGCGGCAGCGCGTCCAGCCCTTCGGCGAGTTCCCACAACGGCCCGTACCGCCCAGCCTCCGCCGCCAGCTCCCGCAGCTCCGGTAGCTCTGAGAGGGCGGAGCGGATGTCACAGGCCCGGATGTGCGGGAAGGACTTCGCGATCCGGTCCACGGTGGCCGGGGCGATCCCGAGTGCGAGGCCGGTGTCCCGCAGGGCGTGCCGGGCCCGGTAGGTCTCGGGCATGCCGGTGACCGCGACCCGCTCCCGCCCGAAACGGGTGATGATCCGGTCGTAGACCTCCAGACGTCGTGCGGACTCGACGTCGATGTCGATGTCCGGCAGCGAGGAGCGCCGTTCGGACAGGAACCGTTCGAAGAGCAGGTTGTGCTCCAGCGGGTTCGCGGTGGCGACGAAGAGGCTGTGGTTGACCATGGAGCCGGCTCCGGAGCCGCGGGCGGCGACCCGGATGCCCATGTCCCGTACGTCGGCGACGACCTGGGCCACGGCGAGGAAGTACGGCTCGTAGTGCAGCCGGCCGATGGTCCCGAGCTCGTAGTCGAGCTGGTCCATCGACCGCCGGTCCCGGTCGAGACCGCGGGCGGCCATGCCGCTCTCGCACCGCTGCCGCAGCAGCCGCATCGCCCCGTCCGGCCCCGGTGCGGCGCCGACCACGGACGGCTCGGGGAAATGCGGCACGCCGAGCCCGAGGTCCCGGACCGGGTCGACCTCGCACGCGTCCGCGACCGCAACGGTGTCGGCGATCAGCTTCACGGCACGGGACGGGTCGGCCCCGGCGGCGGCCGCCACCCGCCCGGCGATCTCGGTCATCGCGGGCCCGTCCTTGAGCCAGCGCTCCCCGCAGTCGAGCCGGCGCCGGGCGACGGGCCGCAGCAGCCGGGCCGCGTCCAGCACGTCCGCGGCCCGGTGCTGGACCGCGTCGGCGTACCGAACGGCGTTCGTCAGCACCGCCGGGATGCCGAGGCGGTCGGCGAGCGCCAGGGTGTGCGCGGCGAGCCGGACCGACCCCGGGCCGGTGCCGGACAGGCCCCAGCACACGACCTCCAGCCGCAGCCCGCCACCGACGACCCGCTGCCAGGGGGCGAGGAGCCGCTCGGCGATGTCCGCACGACCGGCGGCGAGTGCCCGTAGGGGCTCCGACGCGGGGCCGAGCAGCACCATCAGGCCGTCGTCGGTGTACTGGGCGAGCATCTCCCACGACGCGGTCGGCGGTGTGCCCGCGGGGAAGGCTTCGGCGTGCGCGGCGGACACCATCCGGCACAACCGCGCCCAACCCTGCGCGTTCCGGGCCAGGAACGTCGCCCGGAACGGTGCTTCCGCCACGTGCGCGCCGCCGCGCACGGGGGTGCGGCGGCGGACTTCGGCGGGCGGAACGTGGGGGGCTACGCCCAGATCGACGCCGAACACCGGCTTCACCCCAGCGGCTGCGGCGGCCTTCACGAAGCGCACCGTGCCGGTGACCATGTCGCGGTCGGTCAGCGCCACCGTCCCGATTCCGCGCTCGGCGGCCCGGGCGATGAGGTCACGCGAATGCGAGGCACCGTAGCGGGCCGAAAACCCACTACTGACATGCAGGTGAGGGACGCTTCCTCGCATGACACCCTCCGCCCAGATACCCCCAAAGTAGTACCAATCGACCCGCCTACACTTCGACTGTATCGAACATTAATTCGAACGCGCGAGTTCAAGGCGTCGTGGTTTCAGCCACTCGCTCCTGTCGTGACCTAGCGTCGCGGCTGCCCACTGAGCGTCATAGTTGGCTGAAACGGTGCAAGATCGACTGAGTCGCGGCCCGCCCGGACCCGCGCGAGCGAGGAAAAGGAGATGCTGGCTTCTGGCCTGCGGAGGCAAGATCTCTTCATGTCGACCGACATCAGCGGAATGATCGAATGCCGACCAGGAGCCCGTATATGGGGTCTCGATGACGAGGACTCCGTGTGGGAGGCCGGTATCGACCTCTACCTCCTCAACCAGGGCAACGCCTACGACGGCCTGGCCTGCCTCTTCGGAGTCCGGAACTCCTATGGGTTCCGCCCCCTGGCCGAGGACCGGGGCTTCCCGGATGACGCCTCGGATGGCCTGCGAGAAAAGTTCGCCGGCTACGGCGGCTCCTCCGATGTGTACGGAACCACCTGGCTGACCTGGGCGGAGCTGAACGCCACGGACTGGCAGGAGACCAACATCTCAGGCACACGAACCCGCGCCTCGGCTGCGGGGATCGACACCGCCTGGGGCCGGGTCTGGAGCGTCATGCGCACCCTCAGCGACGTCCACGGGGCGGAGAACGTACGCCTGGTCGCCTGGTTCCACTGACTTGTTGTCCGACCACCTGGCCAGGCGGACCAACTACAGGTCTACCAGCCGCTACCGGGCCAGGTGCGCCGCACGAAGGACGGGATAATCTCAGGCGCAATACGGTTCGCCTCTACGCGGGTGAGCAGTGGGAATTCGAGGGTGGGGACCTGATGGTGCGCAGGGGTGGACGAAGACTGGTGTCGATGGTGGCGCTGCTGTCGGCGATCGGACTGACCGTAGCGTGCGGGGAGAATTCCGGGCGTGCCGACGCCGGAGGAAAGCCGCGCGCCGCGGCCAGCACGGCGGCCGGAAGGCCGGAGCGCTCCGGACCCTTGACCGCTGTCGAGCTGAAGGCCGCGCTGCTCACTGCGGAGCAGGCCGTCGGTTTCGAGATCACGGATGGCCGTTCGCGGGACGGTGCTGCACCGGAATCCTCCTTCGACGGCGAGGAGACCGTCTCCCCGGAGGTCTGCCGGCATGTGAAGGAGGCGACCTCGGGGGACGGTGAGGAGGCTTCCGCCGCCTCGTCGATCATGTACCCGGCCGGGACGTCCATCTCTCCCCGGAGCACCAGCCTGATGAGCTATCCGGAAGAGGCCGCACGGGCCCGCATGACGCACCTGCGCGAGGCCGTCGGGGCATGCGGCCGGTTCAGGTTCAGCAACAAGTTTGGAAGGTCGTCCGTCACGAGCGAGGTGCTCAAGGTCCCGGACCTCGGGGAGGACGCGCTGCGGTACCGGACCCTGTCCCGGCTGGGCAGCAGTGGCTTCGCCTGGACCCTGGTGACTGTTGTACGCGTCGGAGGTGTCATCGCGACCATGCAGGTCATGGTGCCCACCGGGCCCATGACGCCCGAGAAGCTCGCCACCTTCAAGCCGGAACCGGGCCCCGAGGAAGCGGTCACCGCCACCCTGATCAAGAACGTCACCAAAGCCGGGAGTACCTGAGCACCTCGTTGCGGTCCGCCGCAGACCCGCATCGGCCTGACCGGGCTTCAGCGGGCGGACCGGACTGTTGCGGGCACGGGCGCCAGGGCAGAGAAAGCGTTCCTGCGGTGAACCTACTCCCCCGCGCGGGTGACAGCCGGGATCCCGGGCTTCGCGGAGGGCAGGGTGGCCCGGTAGAACACGTTGGTGATCAAGAACTTCGTACGTTTCAGCGCACTTTCCCTCGCCCTTGTGTCCCTTTTCTCCGCTCCCGTCGCGCAGGCCGCTCCGGCGGCTGAGGTGACGACCTTGGCCGACGCGGTCGGCCTGGTGCAGGTCACCGAAGAGGACCGCACCGGCTACACCCGCAGCAAGTTCAAGCACTGGAACTCCGGCGCCGACAAGTCCGACGGGTGCAACACCCGCAACGAAATCCTCCTTGCCGAGGCGGTCGTCGCGCCGACGGTGGAGGCCGGCTGCAAGCTGACCGGGGGGACCTGGATCAGCTATTACGACGGCCAGGAGGTCACCAGCGCCGGGGCCCTGGACATCGACCACATGGTGCCGCTCGCCGAAAGCTGGGATTCTGGCGCTTCCGGCTGGACCGCGGCGCGGCGGGAGGCGTACGCGAACGACCAGCGAGCGGACGTCTCGCTCGTCGCGGTGACGGCCCGCTCCAACCGCCAGAAGTCGGATCAGGACCCGGCCGACTGGATGCCGCCTTCCCCGGATGCCCAGTGCCGGTATGTCGCGGAGTGGGTGTCGACCAAGCTCCGCTGGCAGCTCACCGCGGACGACCGCGAGCTCGAAGCGCTGAAGGTATACGCGGACGGCCCGTGCGAGGACACCATCGTCCGCTACACCCCCGCCGCCTGACCCGCCCGCTGGCGGGAGCGCCGAGAAGGCCCAGCCCCCTTTCAACTGAGTGCTTCTGTCGGTGCCTCAGGGTCAGCCTCACACTGGAGCGTCGGCCCGAACGGTATGCACCGCGGCCTCACCGAAACGAGGTGACCGCGCCAGTTTCCGTCGGGGCGCAAGCCCGGCACCCGGCCTTGGTGGCCCTCTGCCGCGTCTGGTTCCCTGCACCCGGCAGGACCAGGCGCGGCCCGCGTCGCGCGGAGACGACGGACGGGGGCCCTCTCGATCGGGGTCGGCAGGTCATCGGAGGCAACCCGCGGCTCTCGGAGACGCGTAGCGTCGTGGCACTGCACGGATCTGCCGCTTCAGCGGCTCTTCCCTAGCGCAAGGCCCCGCTGCTCTATGGTCTCGGCCGAGCAGGGCGTTGTGTCTCCGCGCAGGTCTTGTGAGCGGGGACGCCACCTTCGTCCAACAGGTTCGTCGCGCGGGCGCAGTACCGGCACGGCCTGGCTTCGGATGACCAATGACTGCTCGACCCCCAGTCCAGCAAACGGTCTTCCGGCCGGTCCCCCGGTCCCGGCTGTTGGGGCACGTTGCTCCCGGCCGGCGCCTGTGCTGCTGGCCGGGGTGCCACCGGCGAGGGTGCAGACGCGGATGGCCAGGCTCCGGGGCGGCGGCCTGCTGCTCCTTCGCCGACCCGCTGGTTCGGTACCTCAGGACCAGCCAGAGGCGGCGGTACGGCGACCGGGGTGACGGCAGCGTCCGAAGCTGTGGTGGCGGGGCGGCATGTGGGCGCGCGATAACTGGCCCTGACGGGCAGGTCCCGCTCATCCTCCGGGCCCTGTTGGGGCGCGTCCGGCCGGCCGCTGTTGTGGTCTTCCAGTCGGTCCCGATCGGCGTCCGTCACCCAGAACCGGTGAGTCCTCGTTCCCGTGCGGAGTTCGATCGGGACGATCAGCCCGGCGGCCGTCTCGCGCACCAGGTCGTCGAAGAACACGTCGCGCGGCTTCGGGGTGATGTGCCGCTTGCCGCATCGACTCGAGGTGTCCGGGCAGCGGTAGAGGGCTCGGATATCGCACCGCCAGAAGTCGAGCACACGAAAGCCGGAGACGACACGGAGGTCGCCGGACTTGGCGATCACTTCGGCAGGCAGGTTGTCGCTTCTTGTCCAGTGGGTGTCGGTGCGGCTCGCATAGTCGGAGCGGTCCGTGTGCCACGCCGGGGTGATCCCGTTCTTCGCCGCACGGCTTGCTCGGGCCTTGACGCTCCGAGGGCCTTCCGCTCCGGCCGAGGAGAGCTGGATCTCCCATCCGATCCGGATGCCGTTCTCGCCCTGCACGAGCGTGTCGGTCTGGACCCACGAGCGCGGCCCCACGGCCGTACGGACCTCGCTGTCCGCGGGGTACCCGACGCTGTCGGCTGCCCACACGATCCGCTCCTGATACGCCTTGTGCTCGTCCGACAGAGAGGCGTGGTGCCTCTGCTCGTCCTCCGACCGCTCGTGTACCGCCTCCCGGCGCCCGTTGCGCTCTCGCAGATACATCCAGGCGATCACACCTGCCTGTCGGCAGACGCCGCCGCACTGCAGACCGCGGTTGGCGACCGGCACGTTGCGTAACGCGTCGATCCGGTCGCTCTGATACAGCAGCTCCCAGAGATTCGGGATGCTCTCGTGCCCGAGGTCGTCCCGGGTCAGGTTCAGCTCGATGCCCCACTTCTCGTGCCAGACGATGTTCGCCACTGTGTCCCGCCTCCGCTGTCGCCGACCCTGTCCTGAAGGTAGAACCACCCACTGACAATCCATCAGATGTCAGATCAGCCATACGAATAAGGGCAAGCCGTTCGATCCGGGACAAGCGTCAGCACGGTGGAGACCACCTGGCGCGAGATCCGCCGCCGTTTCACCGGCGCCCCCGACACCTCGTGTGTCCACGAGCTCACCGCCTGGATCGAAATCCGGGGCGCAGGTGGCCGGAAAGGATGGCCGTGCAGCCGGGGAGGTTGGCGCCGGGGCCGGCGCACGCCTCGCCGACCGGGGGCGGAAGGCGCGGTCTCGGCCAGGGGAAGGGCTGGAAACGGGCACGTCACATGGGGAACCATGGAGTACCACGAGCACCAGGCGCAGCCCGAGCCCGAGCGCGGAGACCAGGACGGCGTGCTGAAGCAGCGGATCGAGGCCGCGTACAGCGCCTCCGCAGACCCGGCCCCGCCGGCTGCCGCGTCACCGTCGGGCGGCGGGCAGGAGGAGGATCCGCGGGTCACCCACGGGGTGCTGCTGCTGAAGGCGGCCGGGGTGGCCTCCGTGGACCTCATCGCGCACCGCGACACCTGGGAGTGGCTCACCGCCCTGGCCGTCGATCACGACCACTTCCGCACCCCGCCCTCGGTCGAGGACGTCAAGGAAGGACGCGTCCAGACCGTCCTGTCCGGCCGCTCCCTCATCGGCTTGCTCATCAAGCTGTGGGACACCCGCCACACCACCACCCCGCTGGAGGCGGACTGGGCCCTGGCCACGACCGCCTACAACCGGATCGCCGCCGAACTCACCGGCGTCGACGGCGAGGGCCAGACGATCCGCATCGTCCTGGACGACGGA
>NZ_JAFEUF010000284.1:2320-7785 GCF_016901035.1 Streptomyces durocortorensis | reverse complement strand
GCCCGACCGCCGCGGCCGGGCGGCCGACGGCCGCCCCGGCCGCCCGCGCAGTTCCCGGCGGTCTCCGCGTTTACGCGGAGCCCAATCGACCTACCCTGAAGAAGTGACCCCTCGTTCCCAGGGGGGCTTCTCGCTGCCGCACGCCCCGCTCGGCCGAAGCAGACCGTTGCGCACCGAACCGACCGGTGTGGAGATCGGGAGAGAAGTCATGACAGGCCGCTCAGAACCGCCGGACGGCCCGCCCGAGAACCCCGCGGGCGGCGAGGACGAATACCGCTCGCTCGTCTTCGACGAATCGTTCATCCAGGCTGCCCGGATGCAGGAGTACTCGGCGCGGGAGCGTATGGGCGACCACGCCCGCGCCGTCCGCACCCTGCCCGAGGAACCGGTCTCCGTCCGCAGCGGCGGCGGCTCCCGGGCCGCCATAGCCCTGGTCGTCCTCATCGCCCTGGCCTTCGCCGTGGCCGTCTACATCGGATTCCGGAGCCCGTACCCCCAGCCGGCCACCCGACGTGCCGAACCCCTGCGGACCACCGTCGTCCCCCTGGCTCCCCGCGGCGTCGTGCCGGGTGGATCACCCGAGCAGCTGTACCGGACCGAGCCGGTCTCCGGATTCCGCGTGGGCGCGGACGGCATCAACTTCCCCGCCGTGAAACGCACCCAGAACTTCTCCGACAGCCAGATCACCGCGGCCCTCGCCACGGTCAAGGACTACCTGGTGGAGTCGTCCCTGAACCCCGACGTCCTCACCGGCTCCGTACGCCGGCCCGTCGAGCACCTCCTCGACCCGGACCAGCGCACCCAGTTCGAACGCAGCCTGAGCGACCCGGCGGACGACGGGAGCCACGTCGCCACCGGCTGGTTGGTCCGCTTCGACCCGGAGCGGGTGGAGCTCGCGGACCCGCAGATCCGGGTCCAGGGCACCCTCCGCTACGAGGAGGAGGCGGCGGGCGTCCTCGGCGTCGTCTCGGACCACACCTTCACCTACGCCCTGCGCCCGGCTGCGGGGCCTCCGCGCAAGGACGGCGCGTCCCTGTTCACCGTGCGGCGCGAGCTCCACTTCCGCTTCGACCGGGAGGACCTGCGACTGCACCGCCTGGAGGTGCGCACCGCTCATGTCCAGGCAGGGCCGCAGTCCTGCTCGGCCGACACGACCGGGACGCTGCGCCCGCTCCTGGCCGGGGAGCGGGCGCACGCCCGCGGACCCGCCGCCACCGACCCGTACGCCACGGGTCCGCCCACGGCGGCGCTGTGCGGGACGCTGGCGGGCGTCAGTCCCTCGACGGCCCCGCCGACGTCCCCGAGCTCCCCTCCTCGGGGTCCTGAGGCCGACCGGTAGCCCCGCCCCCGCCCGTGCCGGAACCGCCGCCGGACCCGGCTCCGGTGAACTTGTCGCGCAGCTTTCCGCCCAGGTCCCCCGCGCCGCCGGCGATGTCGCCCACCAGCTTCATCAGCGGGTCCTTGCTGGTGCGCACCGTGTCCGCGTAGTGCGAGGCGGACTCCCGGAACGAGTCGGTCACCGAGGTGTCCTTGTCCTCGTCGCGTCGTGGGTAGTGGCCGTCCATGATCCGCTGGAACTCGCGGGTCTCCGACCACTTCTTCAGCTCGGCGGCCCGCACGGCGGTGAACGGGTGCGTCCGGGGCAGCACATTGAGGATCTTGAGGACGGAGTCGCGGAGGTCGCCGCTCTTCTCGTACTCGTCGGCCTGGGCGAGGAAGGCGTCCACGTTCATCTCGTGGAGGTGATTGCCGCCAGCGATCTTCATCAGGCCGCGCATCGAGGCCGTGATGTCCTGGCCCACCAGCAGCCCGGCCCGGTCGGCGGACAGCTCCGACTTGCGGAACCACTCGCGCAGCGCCGTCACTATGGCCATGATCGCCACATTGCCCAGCGGGATCCAGGCGACCTTCACGGCGAGGTTGGTCAGGAAGAGCAGTATCGTCCGGTACACCGAGTGACCGGAGAGCGCGTGGCCCACCTCGTGGCCCACCACCGCCCGCATCTCCTCCTCGTCGAGCAGCTCGACCAGGCCGGTGGTGACCACGATGATCGGCTCGTCGAGACCGATGCACATGGCGTTGGGCTGCGGGTCCTGCTTCACGTACATCGGCGGGACCTTCTCCAGGTCCAGGATGTAACACGCGTCGCGCAGCATGTCGTTGAGATGGGCGAACTGCGCGTCGCTCACCCGGACGGAGTCGGAGAGGAAGAGCAGCCGCAGGCTCCGCTCCGGAAGCAGCCCGCTGAGCGCCTTGAACACCGTGTCGAACCCGGTCAGCTTGCGCAGGGCCACCAGGGCCGAGCGGTCGGCGGGGTGCTCGTAGGCCCGGGAGGAGATCCCGGGGAATCGCCGGCGCGCCCTGCTCGGCACGTTCTCGTGACTGCTGTCGGTCATGGATGGCCCCCTGTTCGTACGAGACGTTGCTCGTCCCCCGGACAAAAGCCAGCGTATGCGCTGGCGCTACGGTGTGCGGGGGGCTGTGGATAACTTAGAGGAGCGCCCGAAATGCCGCACACCGCCGTACTGCTCGCCGCCGCGTCCGAGGAGCAGGGACCGGGCGACACCCTCCGGATCGTGCTGCTCGTCTCGATCCTCGGAGCGGTGCTGCTCGCCTGGTTCCTGCTGCGTGGATACCGCAACGACGACAACAACGACTGAGTCGCCGTGAGCGTGCCCGAAGGTCCCGCATACGATGTGCCTGACGTCTTCCTTCCGCCTCACGATCGATAGGTCCTGCCGAAGATGAGCCTCACGAGCACCGCACACGAGCTGGCCACCCTCGCCTCCGGAGGGGAGGGCGGCGGCAACCACGAAAGCCTCAACCCCTACTTCGTCGGCGCCGGGGCCTTTGTCGCGCTGATGCTGCTTCTGTTCATCACCATCAGCTTCAACCGCGACCGCTGAGCCGGGGGCGTACAGCTGTGCCAGTAGGCTCTGCACGCATGGGAGAGCAGCAAGCGCCTACCGGCCCCGGCAAACGCCGTATCGGCGTGATGGGCGGGACATTCGACCCGATCCACCATGGACACCTGGTGGCGGCCAGTGAGGTGGCCGCCCAGTTCCATCTGGACGAGGTCGTCTTCGTCCCGACCGGGCAGCCGTGGCAGAAGAGCCACAAGCAGGTCTCCCCGGCCGAGGACCGCTATCTGATGACGGTCATCGCCACCGCGTCCAACCCGCAGTTCTCCGTCAGCCGCAGTGACATCGACCGTGGCGGACCGACGTACACCATCGATACGCTGCGGGATCTGCGCGAGGTCCACGGCGAGGCGGACCTCTTCTTCATCACCGGCGCCGACGCGCTCGCCCAGATCCTCACCTGGCGCGACGCGGAGGAGCTGTTCTCGCTCTCCCACTTCATCGGTGTGACCCGCCCGGGTCACGTGCTCACGGACGACGGACTGCCCGAGGGCGGTGTCTCCCTCGTGGAGGTGCCCGCGCTGGCGATCTCGTCCACGGACTGCCGTGAGAGGGTCGCGCAGGGGGAGCCGGTCTGGTACCTGGTGCCGGACGGCGTGGTCCGCTACATCGACAAGCGCCAGCTGTACCGCGGCGAATGAGCCACGGAGAGGGGCACCGGTGAACGACCGACAGAACCCGTACGACCCGTACTACCAGGAGCCGCAGATCGTCGGCTACGACGCGTACGGGCAGCCGGTCTACCAGCAGTACGACCAGCAGGGCCAGGGTTACGACCCCTACGCCGCCCAGCAGGGCCAAGGCCAGGGGCACCAGGGCCAGGACGCCGGCTACGGCTACGACGCGTACGGCAACCCCCAGCAGCAGCCCCAGGGTTACGACCCCTATGCCGGACAGCACCCGGGGCAGGCACCGCAGGGGCAGACGTACCCCGGTCAGGCGCAGCAGGGCCAGGGCGCCGAGCAGGGCTACGGCTCCTACACCGACTACGGATACGCCACCGGCCAGCAGCCCGCCGCCGTCGACACCGGCGAACACTGGGGCATCCCACAGCAGGGCACCGCCCCCGCACCGGAGCAGACCGGGCAGCAGGCTCCCGTACGGCAGTCGCCGGAGGCCGCCGAACCGGAGGCGGAGTCCGCGCTTCCGGGGCAGCGCAAGCCCGCCCCCGACTACCGCACCGAGCAGTTCTCGTTCATCGAGGAGCCCGACGAGGACTCCGAAGACGTCATCGACTGGCTGAAGTTCACCGAGAGCCGCAGCGAGCGGCGCGAGGAGGCCCGGCGCAAGGGCCGCAACCGGATGGTCGCCCTGATAGTCGTCGCCGTTCTCGTCGTCGTCGGCGGGGCCGGCTATCTCTGGTCCGCGGACATGATCCCGGGCCTGTCCGGGTCGGACGAGAAGAAGGCCGTGGCCGCCGGGGCCCAGCAGCGCGACATGATCGTGGTGCATCTGCACGACACGAAGAAGGGCGGCACCTCGACGGCGCTGCTCGTCGACAACGCCACCACCAAGCAGGGCACCACCGTCCTGCTGCCCAACTCCCTGGCCGTCGCGGGCGACGACGGGACCACCACCACGCTCGGCAAGTCCGTCGACGACGACGGCAGGACCGGCACCCGGGAGTCGATCGACACCCTCCTGGGCACCCGGATTACCGGCACCTGGCGGCTGGACACCCCGTATCTGGAGAACCTCGTCGAGCTGGTCGGCAACATCGAGGTCGACACCGACACCGACGTGCCCGGCGCGAAGAAGGGCGAATCGCCCCTGGTGAACCAGGGTGAGGGCCAGACGCTCAGCGGTCCGATGGCCGTCGCGTACGCCACCTACCGTGCGCCGGGCGAGCCCGAGGCCAAGCAGTTGACGCGGTTCGGCGAAGTCATGCGGGCCACACTGCGCAAGGTCTCCGAGGACCCCAAGGCCGCGACCGTCACCATCGAGACGCTGCTCCAGGTGCTCGACCCGTCACTGCCCGAGAAGGATCTCGGAGCCTCGCTCGCCACGCTGGCCTCGCGGGCCAAGGTCGGCGACTACAAGACGGCTCTGCTGCCGGTCCAGCCGGACGGCACGCTCACCGAGGCGGACACCCGCGGCGTCGTCAAGGACATCCTCGGCGGCACGGTGAAGGCTCCCGAGGCGGGCGCCCCGCTCCGGGTCGCCGTCCGTAACGCCACCGGGAACGAGAAGGCCGCGGAGGCCGCCCGCGTCCAGCTGGTCAACGGCGGTTACGCCTTCGTGGACAGCGGCAAGGCCGGGGCCGAGGCGTCGTCCGTCGTGCTCTACCGGTCCGCCGAGGACAAGGAGAAGGCCGTCGAGGTGGCCAAGACCCTGGGTCTCGCCGCGGGCGACGTGAAGAAGGGCGAGCCGGCTGCCAACGCCGACGTGTCCGCGGTCCTCGGCCAGGACTACAAGGTCCAGTAGCCCGCTCGGGGCTCCCCGGCCCCCCGGCCGGGCCCCCCCCCCCCCCCGGGGGGGGGGGGGCGCGGCCCCCCCCGCAACGAGGGGTGGTGGGGGGGGAGCCCCGCCGAGGTGGCGAACCAC
>NZ_JAFEUF010000284.1:0-2310 GCF_016901035.1 Streptomyces durocortorensis | reverse complement strand
TAGGCGGCGGCCCCGCCGTCCCCCGCCGACGGGCGCCCGCTGGGCCCCCGGATCAGGCCACCGGTGCGGGGGGCGCCGGGCGCCCCCCCCCCCCGGCCGGGGGGGGCCCCCCCGGGGACCGAGGTGGAGCGCGGCCGGCGAAACGCAGTAAGGGTCTGTCGGTGGTCCGTGAGACCCTAGAGGTTGCATCCGACCGCCGACGAAAGCCTGCATGTGACCGCCACGGACCGCTCCATCGAGCTCATCAACGCCGCCGCCCAGGCGGCCGCCGACCGGCTCGCGCACGACATCATCGCCTACGACGTCAGCGATGTGCTGTCGATCACCGACGCCTTCCTGCTGGCCTCGGCCCCCAACGACCGCCAGGTCAAGTCGATCGTCGACGAGATCGAGGAGCGGCTCCAGAAGGAGCTCGGCGCCAAGCCGGTGCGCCGCGAGGGCGACCGCGACGCCCGCTGGATTCTCCTCGACTACGTCGACATCGTCATCCACGTCCAGCACAGCGAGGAGCGCGTCTTCTACGCTCTGGAGCGCCTGTGGAAGGACTGCCCGGAGATCGCCCTCCCCGAGGACGCGGTCAAGACCCGTGGCAAGGCCGAGGAGCACGCACAGCTCAACGGCGGCACGGAAGGTGACCAGAGCTGAACGGCAGCAGCAGCGGCAGGGGCCGCAGGGTCGTCCTCTGGCGCCACGGCCAGACGGCGTGGAACCTGGAGCGCCGCTTCCAGGGCTCCACGGACATCGAGCTGACCGAGGCCGGTGTCGGGCAGGCGCGCCGCGCCGCCCGGCTGCTCGCCTCGCTGAAGCCGGACGCCATCGTGGCCTCCGACCTCCGGCGGGCGGCGGCCACGGCTGCCGAGCTCTCCGCCGTCAGCGGCCTCACCGTCGCCCATGACGCCGCACTCCGCGAGACGTACGCCGGCGCCTGGCAGGGGCTGACCCACCAGGAGATCGTCGAGCGCTTCGGCGAGCAGTACGCGGCCTGGAAGCGCGGGGAGCCCGTGCGCCGGGGCGGCGGCGAGCTGGAGACCGAGGTCGCCGACCGGGCGGCGCCGGTCGTTCTGGAGCACGCCGAGAAGCTTCCGGAGAACGGCACGCTCGTCGTGGTCAGCCACGGCGGCACGATCAGGACGACGATCGGCCGGCTGCTGGGTCTGGAAGCGCACCACTGGGAAGGGCTCGGCGGGCTGTCCAACTGCTGCTGGTCCGTTCTCGGTGAGGGGGCGCGCGGCTGGCGTCTGCTGGAACACAACGCCGGCACGCTCCCGGAGCCGGTGCTCGGCGACGACGACTAGACGCCGTCGGGAGGCCGTTGAGAGGCCGTTCGCGGGCCCCCCCCCCCCCCCCCGGGCCGGATTTCACTTTCCGGCCGGTCGCAGGCTAAAGTTCTTCTTGTTCGCAGCGCGGAAACGCAGGGAAACACAGCGAACAGCGGGGCTATAGCTCAGTTGGTAGAGCGCCTGCATGGCATGCAGGAGGTCAGGAGTTCAATTCTCCTTAGCTCCACAATCAGGATCCCGTCCCCACCAGGGGGCGGGATCTTCTGTATGGAGGCACGGAGGGCGCCGAGCGGGCTGACCCCCTTGCGGGGTCATGGCAGAATCGGAACGCCGGAGGGGGCGCCGTACCGATCGGGAGGGAGCGCGATGCCTGCGAGTCGCGAACACGTCCCCGACCAGCGCCTTGTCGCCGCCCCGCTCCCCGGCCCCGTAACGTCCGACGTTCGATCCCGTCTCGGCTGTCCGTCCTGCGGTTCGTCCCATGTGGCCCAGGTTCTGGGTGACAACGGAGGGGTCTCCTACGTGTGCACGGCCTGCGGCCACAGCTGGAGCTGACTGATGGGTGCACACAGGCGTAAATGCGACTGGTGCGGCAGCGGTACGCCCATCGTCAGGGACATGGACCCGGTCAACGCGGAGTACCAGTACTGGTGCGAGGAATGCGCCCGGGCGCTGATCATAAAAGGCGACCCCATCGAGACCTACCGGGAGCTGGAGGGGGAGCCGATCTACGGGCGGCTCCTGGAGGAGCACTGCACCCTCAAGCGCTTCTACTCCTTCGCGACCGCGTGAGCAGTGATCGTCCGGCCGCGACCGTCTGACCTGCGGCTGAGGGGCGAATGTCCTGGATGATTCGGGCGTATCGGTGCAGACCGGAAACGATTTGGTGAAGCACCGGGGGGACCGTGTAATGTTCTCGATGTCGCCAAGGGAAACCGGGCGGCAAGCAGCAAGGGGCTATAGCTCAGTTGGTAGAGCGCCTGCATGGCATGCAGGAGGTCAGGAGTTCAATTCTCCTTAGCTCCACAAG
>NZ_JAFEUF010000283.1 GCF_016901035.1 Streptomyces durocortorensis | reverse complement strand
GGCGGGCGTCGCGGCGAGGGGGCGGGGAACCGAGGCCCGTGCGCTCTCCCGCCGTACGGCGAATCTCTCGTCGGCCGGCATTGTCGCTGTCCCCTCCACTGCTCGTGCCCGGGGCCCGTGACCCCGGGCGCGGAGGCCCGGTCGGTCAGGCGCTCTGGTCGGCGCGTGCGCGGACCGCGTCCGCGAACGCCTCGCCCCGCTTGTTGTAGTTGGTGAACATGTCCATCGAGGCACAGGCCGGGGCCAGCAGTACCGTATCGCCCGGCCGGGCGAGTTCGGCCGCCCGTGCGACCGCTTCGGACATGGCCCCAGTGTCGGTGCGGTCGAGGTCGACCACCGGGACTTCCGGGGCGTGTCGCGTCAGGGCTTCGTGGATCAGGGCACGGTCGGCGCCGATCAGCACGACCCCGCGCAGCCGCTTCGCGGCGCCGGTGACCAGCTCGTCGAAGGTGGCGCCCTTGGCGAGGCCGCCCGCGATCCAGACGATGGAGTCGTAGGCGGCCAGCGAGGCCTCGGTGGCGTGGGTGTTGGTGGCCTTGGAGTCGTCGACGTAGGCGACTTCGCCGATGTCCGCGACGTGTTCGATGCGGTGGGCGTCGGGCCGGAAGGCGCGGAGCCCGTCCCGTACGGCGGCCGGTTCCACGCCGAAGGCGCGGGCGAGAGCGGCGGCTGCGAGGGCGTTGGCGATGTTGTGCGGGGCGGGCGGGTTGACGTCGGTTACCTCGGCCAGCTCCAGGGCCTGCTTCTGGCGGTTGGCGACGAACGCCCGGTCGACGAGGATGCCGTCGACCACGCCGAGCTGGGAGGGGCCGGGGGCGCCGAGGGTGAAGCCGATGGCCCGGCAGCCCTCTTCGACGTCGGCCTCGCGGACCAGGTCCTCGGTGGCCGGGTCGGACACGTTGTAGACGCAGGCCACGGTGTTGCCCTCGTAGACGCGGCCCTTGTCGGCGGCGTACGCCTCCATCGAGCCGTGCCAGTCGAGGTGGTCGGGGGCCAGGTTGAGGACGGCGGCGGAGTGGGCGCGCAGGGAGGGCGCCCAGTGCAGCTGGTAGCTGGAGAGTTCGACGGCGAGGACGTCGTACTCCGTCTCGCCGAGCACCGCGTCCAGCAGCGATACGCCGATGTTGCCGACGGCCGCGGTGCGCAGGCCCGCCGCCTCCAGGATGGAGGCCAGCATCCGTACGGTGGTGGTCTTGCCGTTGGTGCCGGTGACGGCGAGCCAGGGCGCGGCCTTGCGGCCGTTGGTGCCCCTCAGCCGCCAGGCGAGTTCGACGTCGCCCCAGATGTCGACGCCCGCCTCGGCGGCAGCCAGGAAGAGCGGCTTGTCCGGCTGCCAGCCGGGGGCGGTGACGACGAGTTCCGTGGACGGCGGCAGGGTCGCGCCGTCGCCGAGGCGCACGGTGATGCCGAGCGCCTCCAGTTCGGCGGCCTGCGCGCGGGCGCGTTCGTCGTCGCCGTCGTTGACGACGGTGACGAGCGCGCCGCGCTCGTGCAGGGCGCGGGCCGCGGGGATTCCGCTGACGCCGAGCCCGGCGACGGTGACGTGCTTGCCCTGCCAGTCCACGGTGCTCACTTCTTGGCTGCCCATCCCGCGTAGAAGAGGCCGAGGCCGACGATCACGCACATGCCCTGGATGATCCAGAAGCGGACCACGACAAGGACCTCGGACCACCCCTTGAGTTCGAAGTGGTGCTGGAGCGGCGCCATGCGGAACACACGCTTGCCGGTCATCTTGAACGAACCGACCTGGATGACCACGGACATGGTGATCATCACGAAGAGGCCGCCGAGGATGGCGAGCAGGAACTCGGTGCGCGACAGGATCGCGAGGCCCGCGAGCGCGCCGCCGAGGGCGAGCGAGCCGGTGTCGCCCATGAAGATCTTGGCGGGCGAGGTGTTCCACCACAGGAAGCCGAAGCAGGCGCCCATCAGGGCCGCTGCGACGACGGCGAGGTCGAGCGGGTCGCGTACCTCGAAACAGGCGCTGGGGTTGGTCAGGTTGTCCGCGTTGGCGCAGGACTCCTGGAACTGCCAGAGGCCGATGAAGGTGTAGGCGCCGAAGACCATCACGGAGGCGCCGGTGGCCAGTCCGTCGAGGCCGTCGGTGAGGTTCACGCCGTTGGACATGGCGAGGATCATGAACAGGGCCCAGACGCAGAACAGCACCGGGCCGATCGACCAGCCGAAGTCCTCGACGAACGAGAGCCGGGTGGAGGCCGGGGTCTGGTTCATGGAGTTGGGGAACTGGAGCGAGAGCACCGCGAACGCGATGCCGACGATCAGCTGTCCGGCCATCTTCGCCTTGGCCCGCAGGCCGAGCGAACGCTGCTTGACGATCTTGATGTAGTCGTCGAGGAAGCCGACGAGGCCCATGCCCGCCATGAGGAAGAGCACGAGGACACCGGAGTAGCGGATGTCCTCACCCGTGATGATCTTCGCGAGGAGGTACGCGATGATCGTCGCCAGGATGAAGGCGATGCCGCCCATCGTGGGCGTGCCCTTCTTGCTGCCGTGGGTGCGCGGGCCGTCGTCCCGGATGAACTGCCCGTAGCCCTTGCGGGCCAGCAGCTTGATCAGCAGCGGGGTGCCGACCAGGGTCAGGAAGAGCCCGATGGCCCCCGCGAAGAGGATCTGCCTCATCGGCCGGCGACCTCGCCCTCGGTCGAGTTCTCCAGCAGTGCCTGGGCGACCTTCTCCAGGCCGACCGACCGGGACGCCTTCACCAGCACGACGTCTCCCGGGCGCAGTTCACTGCGCAACAGGTCGACGGCCGCCTGTGCGTCGGACACGTGCACCGACTCCTCACCCCACGAACCCTCGTTATATGCGCCCAGTTGCAGCCAGGAGGCTTCTCTCCCCCCGACAGCGACGAGCTTGCTGACGTTGAGCCGGACGGCGAGCCGTCCGACCGCGTCGTGCTCGGCGAGCGACGCGTCACCGAGCTCGGCCATCTGACCGAGCACCGCCCAGGTGCGCCCCCCGTCGCCCTGCCGGGCCTGGCCCATGGCAGCCAGCGCACGCAGTGCGGCTCTCATGGATTCGGGGTTCGCGTTGTAGGCGTCGTTGACGACCGTCACACCGTCCCCGCGCTCGGTGACCTCCATGCGCCAGCGGGAGAGGGAGCCCGCCTCCGAGAGCGCATCGGCGATCTCGGAGGCGGACATGCCCAACTCATGGGCGACGGCGGCCGCGGCGAGCGCGTTCGACACGTGGTGCTCACCGTACAGGCGCATGGTCACGTCGCTGCACCCGGTGGGTGTGTGGAGCTCGAAGGCGGGCCGCCCGTCGGGGGTCATCCGGACCTTCTCGCCCCGTACGTCCGCTTCGGGGGCCTCTCCGAAGAGCAGGACGCGGGCCTTGGTGCGCGAGGCCATCGCGCGTACGAGAGGGTCATCCGCGTTGAGCACGGCGCAGCCGTCCTCGGGCAGGCCCTCGACCATCTCGCCCTTGGCCTGGGCGATGGCCTCGCGGCTGCCGAACTCGCCGAGGTGCGCGGAGCCGACGTTGAGGACCAGGCCGACCCGGGGCGGGGTCAGCTCGGTGAGGTAGCGGATGTGGCCGATGCCGCGGGCGCCCATCTCCAGGACCAGGTGCTCGGTCTCGGCGGTGGCGGTCAGGGCGGTGAGCGGCAGCCCGATCTCGTTGTTGAGGGAGCCGGGTGTCCAGACGGTCGGGCCGTGGCGCTGGAGGAGCTGGGCGATCAGGTCCTTGGTGGACGTCTTGCCCGCGGAGCCGGTGAGGGCGACGACGCTGGTGCCGAGGCGTTCGACGGCGGCCCGGGCGAGGGCTCCGAGCGCGCCGACGACATCGTCCACGACGATCGCCGGGACGCCGACGGGGCGGGCCGCCAGGACGGCTGCCGCGCCCGCCTCGACGGCGCGCTGGGCGTAGTCGTGGCCGTCGACCCGTTCGCCGGCGAACGCGGCGAACAGGCTGCCGGGCGCGACCTCGCGGGAGTCGATGACGACGGGCCCGGTCACGGTGACTGCCGGATCCGGTATGTCGTGCGGCTGCCCGCCGACGATTTCGGCGATCTCGGCGAGGGAAAGGGTGATCACTTGGTCATCCCTGACTGTTGTTCTCGTGGTGAGGGGCACGGTCGGCGCCGGGGTGCGCCAGGGACCGCTCGATGGCTGCGTGCAGGACCTTGCGGTCGTCGAAGGCGCGGACCACTCCGTGGATGTCCTGGCCCTGTTCGTGCCCCTTGCCCGCGACGAGGACGGTGTCGCCCGGTTCGGCGCGGGCGACGGCGGCGGCGATGGCTGAGGCGCGGTCGGCGTCGACGAGCACGTCGCCGCGTTCGTGGACGGGGACTTCGGCGGCGCCGGAGAGCATCGCGGCGAGGATCGCGAGGGGGTCCTCCGAGCGGGGGTTGTCGGAGGTCAGGACGGCGGTGTCGGCGAGCCGGGCCGCGGCGGCGCCCATCGGGCCGCGTTTGGTGGTGTCGCGGTCGCCGCCGCAGCCGAGGACGATGTGCACCTGGCCCTCGGTGACCTTGCGCAGGGAGCGCAGGACGGACTCGACGGCGTCGGTCTTGTGCGCGTAGTCGACGACGGCGAGGTAGGGCTGTCCGGCGTCCACCCGCTCCAGCCGGCCGGGAACCCCGGGGACGGCGGCGACGCCGTCGGCGGCGATCTGCGGGTCGACGCCCGCGACGGCCAGCGTGACGATCGCGGCGAGGGTGTTGGCGACGTTGAACGGGCCGGGCAGCGGGGCGCGGGCGGTGATGCGCTCGCCCTTGGGGCCGACGGCGGTGAAGGTGCTGTCCTGCGGTCCGACCTCGACGTCCTCGGCGTGCCAGTCGGCGTCGGGGTGGCCCTCGGCGGAGAAGGTGGTGACCGGGACGCCGGACTCGGTGATGAGCCTGCGGCCGTACTCGTCGTCGAAGTTGACCACGCCGCGGTGGCTGCGCTCGGGGGTGAAGAGCTGCGCCTTGGCCTGGAAGTAGTCCTCCATGCCGGAGTGGAACTCCATGTGCTCCGGGCTGAGGTTGTTGAAGACGGCGACGTCGAAGACGCAGCCGTCGACCCGGCCCAGCACCAGGGCGTGGCTGGAGACCTCCATCGCGACGGCCTCGACGCCGCGTTCGCGCATGACGGCGAACAGGGCCTGGAGGTCGGTGGCTTCGGGGGTGGTGCGCTCGGACTTGATGCGCTCGTCACCGATGCGCATCTCGACGGTGCCGATCAGCCCGGTGGGGCGTCCGGCGGCGCGCAGTCCGCCCTCGACGAGGTACGCGGTGGTGGTCTTGCCGGAGGTTCCGGTGATGCCGATCTGGAGGAGGCCGATGCCGGGCCGTCCGTAGATGTCGGCGGCCAGCTCGCCCATCACGGCGCGCGGGTCCTCGGCGACCAGGACCGGCAGGCCGGTGGCGGCGGCGCGTTCGGCGCCGGTGGGGTCGGTGAGGACGGCGACGGCGCCGAGGCCCGCGGCCTGGGCCGCGAAGTCGGCGCCGTGCATACGGGCGCCGGGCAGGGCCGCGTACACGTCACCGGGTCGCACGGCCCGTGAGTCGTGCGTGATGCCGGTGACTTCGCCGTCCCCGGCCGCTTCGACGCCGAGCCGGTCGGCCAGCTCGCCGAGAGGGGTGGGCCGGAGCCGGTCCGGTCGGGGCGCTCCCGGGTAGGTCACAGGCGCGTCCTTCTGAGAGGTTTGGGACTGATCAGCGTGGGGCACGGCGGTGAGCGTACCGGGCCGGTGGTGGCTCTCGCTAAGCGAGGCACCCTGGTTCCGGCGGTTCTCGTTCCGGTTCCCGGGGTCGGGGGTGATCGATGTCACTGAGGGTTCCCTTGGAGGAGATGCTCGCGCATCTCCGTGTTCACTCGCCGGGTTTGAAGGACACCGGCAGCCGGGGCGGCTTGCTGCCGGACGGTGGGGTCTGGAGCGTCTTGAGTGCGAACTCCATGACCTGCTTGTAGATCGGGCCGCAGATCTGGCCGCCGAAGTAGCTGCCCTTGGTGGGGTTCTGGATCGCGCAGTAGACGGTGACCTGCGGGTTGTCGGCCGGGGCGAAGCCGGCGAAGGAGGCGGTGTAGCCCTTGTAGACGCCGCGGACGGGGTCGACCCGGTTGGCGGTCCCGGTCTTGCCCGCGACCCGGTAGCCCGGGATGGCGGCCTTGGTGCCGGTCCCTTCCGTGTCGTCGACGACGGACTCAAGCATGGTCGCCAGGGTCTTGGCGGTCTTCTCGCTGACGACCCGGCTCTCCTCGGGGGCGTCGGCCGGGGTGAAGCGGCCGTCGGAGCCCTTGGTGCCGCGTACGAGGGTGGGTGCGACCCGTACGCCTCCGTTGGCGACCGTGGAGTAGACCGAGGCGGCCTGGACGGCGTTGATGGAGAGGCCCTGGCCGAAGGGGATCGTGTACTGCTGCGAGGTCGACCAGTTCTTCGGGTGGGCCAGCAGGCCGGGCGACTCGCCGGGGTAGCCGAGGCCGGTCTTCTTGCCGAGGCCGAACTTCCGCAGGTAGTCGTAGAGGACCTTGTTCGACTCCGCCTGGGTCTTGCCGAGCTGACCGGTTGCCAGGATGGTGCCGATATTGCTGGACTTGGCGAGGACGCCGTTGAGCGTGAGGTACCAGGTGGGGTGGTCGACGTCGTCCTTGAAGAGGCGGTCGCCCCGGTGCAGCCGGTTGGGGACGGTGACATGGGTGCCGGGGGTGGCCGCCCCCTCCTCCAGCACCGCGGCGATCGACATGACCTTGCTGGTGGAGCCGGGCTCGTACACGTCCTGGAGGGCCGCGTTGCCGAGCTGGGCCGAGGTGGCCTCGGAGAGGTCGTTGGGGTCGTAGCCGGGCGAGTTGGCCATGGCCAGCAGCTCGCCGGTCTTCGTGTTCTGCACGATGACGTAGCCGCGGTCGGCCTTGGACTTCTCGACCTGGTCGCTGATGGCCTTCTGCGCGGCCCACTGGATGTCGCGGTCGATGGTCAGCTCGATGTCGGAACCGGGCACGGCCGGGATCTCGCTGCTGCCCGCGGTGGGCACCCGCCGGCCGCCTGCCTGGGCGTAGCGGATCTTGCCGTCCTCGCCCGCGAGCTCCTTGTTCAGCTGCGATTCGAGGCCGCCGCCGCCCTTGCCGTCGGCGCTGACGAATCCCAGTATCCCGGCGGCGAGGTCCCCGTTGGGATAGACCCGCTTGGTGGTCGGCTCCTGGAGGACACCGGCCAGGACGTTGGCTCCCGGCCCGCCCTTCAGCTTGTCCTCGGACGCCTTCTCGGCGAAGACGGCCTTGAGGTCCTTGATCTGCTTCCAGACCTGGGGGGTCTGCCGGTAGGCGAGGATGGTGTAGCGGAGCTTGGGCTTCGAGAGCTTCTCGACCAGCTCGTCGACGTCCTTGCCGAGGATCGGGGCGAGCAGCGCCGCGGCCTGCTGGGGCGCGTCGGGGGCGTTGCTCTCCTCGGGCGTGAACAGCTTCGGGTCGGCCGTGATGTTGTGCGCGTCGACGCTGGTGGCGAGCGCCACGCCCTTGCGGTCGGTGATCTCGCCGCGCTCGGCGGCGACCGTGTACTCCTGGTAGCGGTTCTTCTCGGCCTTCGCCGCGTAGGCGCTGGCGTCGACGGCCTGGACCTGGAGCAGCCGGGCCACGAAGGCCAGCATGACCAGCGTCAGCCCGAGGCCGACGAGCCGGAGCCGGGGGCGCGGGCTACCGAGGCGCAGGGAGCGGGGTGCGGTGCCGCGCCGGGTGGTGCGCCCCGGGGCGGCCGGCCGCCCCCGGCGACCCGAGGGAGGCGGCACGCCCATGTCCTCAGCGGAGCCCACCGAAGCGGAGCCGACCGAAGCGGAGCCGACCG
>NZ_JAFEUF010000282.1 GCF_016901035.1 Streptomyces durocortorensis | reverse complement strand
GGGGCGAAGAGTTCGGGGGCCAGGTAGGAGGGGGTGCCGATGACGCTGCCGGTGCTGGTCACCCGGTCCGCGCCCTCGAAGGTGGCGATGCCGAAGTCGACCAGGATCGCGAGGCCGTCGTCCCGGACGAGGACGTTGCCTGGCTTCACGTCACGGTGGACGACCGACGCCGCGTGGACCGCCCGCAGCCCTTGGAGGACCTGGAGGCCGATGGTCGCGGCGCGCGGCACGGCGAGGATCCCGTCGCGGCTCAACAGGTCCGCGAGGGACCGTGCTTCGAGCAGCTTCATCACGATCCAGACCTGGTGGTCGGTCTCGACCTGGTCGTGGACCGTCACCACGTTCAGGTGCTCGATCTTGGCGATGGCCTCCGCCTCGCGCCGGGCGCGCTGCATCGCCGTCGCCTGCGTGCCCGGCCTCATGGCGTTCCGGTCGAGCAGGCCCTTGACCGCGACGTAACGGTTCAGCCGCCGGTCGTGGGCCTTCCAGACCTCGCCCATCCCGCCGCTGCCGATCCGCTCCAGCAGCTCGTAGCGGCCGTCGATCACGGTCCGGGGAGCCTCGTCGTCCGCCCGGCGGTCGGCGCGGCGCCCGTCCCGCCCGTCGTCCGCTCTGCCGACCCTGTCTTCGTTGTGCATACGCCCCCCTGTGCACTACATGGACCAGGCCAGACTAGACACCTTCTAGGCGGCCGCGCCGCCGTTGCTCTTCAGCAACTGGCCGTTGATCCACTGTCCTTCGGGGGAGCACAGGAAGTCCACCAGATGGGCGGTGTCCCGCGGGGTGCCGAGCCGCCCGAGCGGGGTGCCCCGGACCAGGGCCTCGCGCAGGTCGTCGGTCATCCACCCGGTGTCCACCGGGCCGGGGTTGACGACGTTCGCCGTCACCCCGAGGTGGGCCAGCTCGTGCGCGGCGGCCAGCGTGATGCGGTCCAGGGCGCCCTTGCTGGCGCCGTAGGGGAGGTTGCCCACGGTGTGGTCGCTGGTGAGCGCGACGATCCGGCCGGTGGCGGTGCCCGGCTCGCCGCGGAAGCGGAGCCCGTACTCCCGGATCAGCAGCCAACTGGCCCGGGAGTTCACCGCGAAGTGCCGGTCGAACGCCTCCACGGTGGTGTCCAGCAGCCCCGAGTCCACCGACTCCGCGTGCGAGAGGACGAGCGCGGTCACCGGACCGCCGAGGCGCTGTTCGGCCTCGTCGAAGATGCGGGCCGGGGCGTCGGGGTCGGTCAGGTCCGCCTCGATCGCCGCCGTACGGGCTCCGGCCTCCGCCAGCTCCTTTGCGATGGACGCGGCGGCCCCGGGCTCGGCGCCCCACTCCATCCGGCGGTCGTACGGCGTCCAGTAGGTGAAGGCGACGTCCCAGCCGGAGGCCGCCAGCCGCCGCGCGATGCCCGCGCCGATGCCGATGCTGCGGCCGACGCCGGTGATCAGGGCGACGGGGCGGGCCGGACGGGAGGCGGGCGAAGGCTGCTCGGTGATCGTCACGCGGTGATCCTTCGTGACCCGTAGACGTACGTCAATGACGTTTCCGGTCACCGCGGCGACCTGCGGCAACCCGCGCTGACCTGCGGTGACCCATCTTCCTGGTGGGCCGACACGATCTCTGTGTTTCCCCTCGGCGGCCCACGCTCCTAGCGTGGGCAACGGAAACCGCAACGAACGGTACATTTCGGAGAGAGGGATCCGCATGAGTGAGCAGCAGCAGTCGCTGAAGGGGAAGACCGCAGTCGTCGCCGGAGGCGCGAAGAATCTCGGGGGCCTGATCAGCCGCTCGCTCGGCGAGGCCGGCGCGAACGTCGTCGTCCACCACCACGGCGAGAACAGCGCCGCCGATGCCGAGAAGACCGCGGAAGCCGTACGGGGCACGGGCGCGCAGGCCCTCGTCGTACGCGAGGACCTGACCCGCGTCGAGGGGGTGCGGAGCCTCTTCGACCAGGCGCTGGACGCCTTCGGCGGGGTGGACGTCGCCGTGAACACCACCGGGATGGTGCTGCGGAAGCCGATCGGCGAGACGACCGAGGAGGAGTACGACCGCATGTTCGCGATCAACTCCAAGGCGGCGTACTTCTTCCTCCAGGAGGCCGGTGCGCGCCTCAACGACGGCGGGCGCATCGTCAGCCTGGTGACGTCCCTGCTCGCCGCGTTCACGGACGGGTACTCCACCTACGCGGGCGCGAAGGCCCCGCTGGAGCACTTCACCCGCGCGGCGGCCAAGGAGTTCGCGCCGCGCGGCATCGCGGTGAACAATGTGGCCCCGGGGCCGATGGACACGCCGTTCTTCTACCCGCAGGAGACGCCGGAGCGGGTGGAGTTCCACAAGTCCCAGGCGATGGGCGGCCGGCTGACGGAGATCGAGGACATCGCGCCGCTGGTGAAGTTCCTCGTCACCGAAGGCGGCTGGATCACCGGTCAGACCATCTTCGCCAACGGCGGCTACACGGTCCGCTGATCCTTTCCTTCTCCGGCGTACGGGAGGACCCGCGTGAGCCTGGACCTGCGCAAGCTGGAGCATCTCGTCGCCGTGGCGGAGGAGGGCGGGTTCACCCGGGCGGCCGAGCGGCTGCACCTGAGCCAGCAGGCGCTGAGCACCTCCATCCGCACCCTGGAGCGGTACGTCGGCGTCCAGCTGCTGGACCGGGGCCACCAGCTCGTCACCCCGACCCCGGCCGGGCAGGCCCTCATCGACGACGCCCGTGCTCTCGGCGCCCAGGCGCTGGCCGCCCTGGACCGCGCCCGCCGCATCGGGCGCGGGCAGGCCGGGCATCTGCGGATCGGCCACACCCCGGCGGTCACGGCCGAGGAGGTCGTGGAGCTGTTGACCCGGGCCGGTACGGAGGAGCAGGGCATCCAGGCGCACGTCCGCCAGCTCTTCCCCGACGAGCTGCGCGAGCAACTCCTCACGGGCGCCTGCGACCTGGGCCTGAGCCGGGCCATGGCCGCCGACACCGGCCTGACCCGGGCCCGGATCGCCGAACACCGCCTGCGGGTCGCCGTCCCCGCCGGGCACCCGCTCGCCGCCAGGACCGCGGTGGCCCTGGCCGATCTGGGCGGCGAGCCGCTCACGGTGTGGGGCGAGCCGGGCTCGTCCGCGTACACGGACCTCCTGATCGGCCTGTGCCGTCAGGTGGGCGTGGAGCCGGACACCCGGCGCAACCCGGTCCAGGGCACCCCGCCGGTCACCGCCGTCACCGCGACCGGCCGCCTCGCCTTCGTGACGACGCCCCCGGGGCCGGCGGCGGGCGGCGCGGCCCACGTCGTGGACCTGGACCCGCCGGTGCACGTCCCGGTCCACGCGCTGTGGCCCGCGCACACGACGTGCCCGGGGCGGGACGTCTTCCTCGAACGGACGCAGACGGAGAGAGGGAGCGGCTCCCCCGCGGAGTGACGACACCGGGGCGGCGCGCACATCAAGGGGCGGCCGATGAGGCGGCGGACCGGGGCGCGGCCGTGGAGATCGTGCACCGGCGGATCGCCGGTCTCGACGGGGCGGTCGTCGACGCGCTGCGCGCCGACCCCGAGGTGTGGGAGGCCCTGCGCGCCCTGGCCGCTCCGCTCCATGCCGAGACGGCCGCGCTGTACGGGGAGCCCGCGCCGGACTCCCTCGCCCGGCGGGCGGACCGCGTCGACCTGATCGTCGGCGGGGCCAACCGCGGTACGGCCCCCTACGGAACATCGTTCGACGAGGTCGCGCGGCGCGTCCCCGCCGCCGAGGTGCACGAGCTGCCCGGCCAGGGGCACATGGCCCACCTCCAGGGTCCGGCGGAGCTGGCCCGGCTGCTGGAGGCGCTGGCCGCCGCCGGGTGAGCGGGGTGGGGACGCGCCCGACATGCGGGGGTGAACCCGCTGACAGAGACTCGGTGGGACGAAGAAAGAGGAGGAACACCATGACCGCATCGATCAGCGACCCGGTGGTCGAGAAGTTCATCGCCACGGTGAACGCGGGCGACAAGGACGCCTTCTTCGCCGACGTGCTCACCGAGGACGCGACGATGTCCGACGACGGCAGCGAACGGGACCTGGCGGCCTGGACGGAGAAGGAGATCTTCTCCCCGAAGGCCAACGGCCGTATGAAGGTCGTGGACGCCTCCGACGACGGCCGGGTCCTCGTCGTCGACTACACGAACGACGCCTGGGGCACGATGCGGACCCGCTGGGTCTTCACGGTGACCGGGGACCGCGTCAGCCGCTTCGAGACGGGCCAGGCGCCGTCCTAGCCCTGCTCTTCGGCGCCGGTCACAGGCGCCGGTAGGTGCGGCCGCCGCGCCGGGGGAGGGCCGCCGGGTCGTCGGGACCGGTCCGGGTGGCCTTCAGCGCGAGGTGGATCTCGGCGCGCACGGTGGCGTCGGCGAGGTTCTGCGCGAGGTGTTCGGCGCACTGCGTGAGCCAGTTGGCCAGGGTGGTGCGATGGACGTGCAGCTCGGCCGCGGCGGGGGCGGTTCTGGCATGGTGCCGCAGCCAGCAGGTCAACGCGATCCGCAGGTGCGGCTCCAGACCGCCGACCAGGCCGTGGGCCCAGGCCCGTACCGCCTCGGTGTCCAGGAGTCCGGCAGGCAGCGACTCCAGCCGGGCCTGGCCTCTCCCGCTTTCGCTCCCGCTCTCGCTGTCGTCGGCGGGGGCGGAGGCGGGCGCGCGGAGGGCGAGCAGCAGATGCGCCCGTACGGTGGCGTCCTCCAGGTCCGCGCGGAACAGCCGGGAGAGTTCGCGTATCCGCGCCCGGACCGTACCGGCGGACAGGCCGAGCGCGGCGGCGGCGCGAGGCTTGCTGCCGCTACGGAGCCAGACGAGGAGCAGGTGCTGCTGGGCCGTGCTCAGCGGGTGCAGTACGGCTCCGGCCCAGCGGGCGTACGGGGCGGTGGGCAGCAGAGGGGCGAGCCGGGAGGCGCCGACGGCGTCGGCGGGGACGATGCGGCGGTCGGAGGTGGCGCTGTGCCGGGCGGCGGCGGCGTCGCTGTGGGCGGTGGACATCTCGGCCAGGGGCAGCGGTCCGGCCATGCCCGCGAGCAGGTGGTGCCGCTCGCTGACCCGGGAGACCAGGCGCAGGATCCGCCCGTCGTCGCCGCCGTGGTGGAGCTCGGCGACGACGAGTTCGCCGTCCAGCCGGCCCAGCAGGGTGCAGGCCTCCGCGTGCGGGGCGAGCGAGGGGCGCACGGCCCGCCAGAGGACCTGGTGGGCGGTGGGGACGTCGGCGCCGGTCAGCCGGTACACCGTGACATGCGTGTGCCCGCTCCCGCCCAGGGTGTCGGCGACGGCGGTGAGGTGGCCGGCCAGCAGCAGCCGGACGAGCGTGGTGTGCAGCCGCATCTGCTCGCCCCGCAGTTCCGCCGCCCGCTGACCGCGCACCTCCAGGAGGGCCGCGGTGGTCGTGGCGATGTGCGAGGCGTGCTCCGAGGGCACGGTGGGCCCGGGAGCCAGGACGAGGACGCCCCCGGCCGCCGGGCGCTGGACGCAGTACGGGTGTTCCTGCGGGGCGGCGGCCGCGTGCACCCCGTCGGCGGCCGCGGCGGCGGGGGTGCTGTAGACGGCCCCGGCGATCGGGTCGGCCAGCACCGCCCACCCCTGGACCAGCAACGCGGCCTCGGCTATCAGATGCGCCCCGGACCGGGTCGCCGCCCGCAGCAGCCGGTCCGCCGCCTCCTGACCGTACCGGGCGCCAGCGCCCGGGCAGGCGGCCTCACGACCGGTCGCGCCGGTGGTGCCAGTCATGCCTGTGGTGCCTGTGGTGCCTGTGGTGCTCATGGTCGAGCCTCTGCGGGCCGAGCGTGGGGGGGGCGGTAATGGCCGGACGGCGGCACGGCAGTCGTGGACATGGTCGTCCGGATGAGGATCAGGGGATACGGGCGACCGCGCCCCACCCGGCCCGGGCCGTGGTGGTGCCGGTGTTCGCGTCGGGCCGCCAGTTCGGCCAGGACACCATCCCCGGCTCCACCATCTCCAGCTCGTCGAAGAACGCGATGGTGGTCTCCGGCTCCCGGAAGATGTACGGGATCGCGCCGCTCGCGTTGTACTCGTCCTGGACGGCCCGGTGGGCCTCGTCGGAGGCGGTGGAGTGGCTCAGCGAGAGGTAGCTGCCGGAGGGCAGCCGGTCCACCAGCCGCCGGACCAGGGACAGCGCGTCGTCCCAGTCCACGATGTGCCCGAGGACGTCACTGATGACGAGAGCGACGGGCTGCGTCAGGTCCAGGGTCTTGGCCGCCCCGGCGAGCACGGCGTCCGTGTCGCGCATGTCCGCCTCGACGTAGGCGGTCGCACCCTCGGGCGCGCTGGTCAGCAGCGCGTGGACGTGCAGCAGCACCAGGGGGTCGTGGTCCACGTAGACGATCCGGGACTCCGGGGCTATCCGCTGGGCGACCTCGTGCGTGTTGTTCGCGGTCGGCAGCCCCGCCCCCACGTCGAGGAACTGCCGGATCCCGGCGTCCCGGGCGAGATAGGTGACGGTACGGCGCAGGAAGTCCCGGGACTCCTGCGCGAACGTCTCGATCAGCGGGTACTTCTCCCGGTAGGCGTCGCCCGCCGCCCGGTCCGCCGGGAAGTTGTCCTTGCCGCCGAGCCAGTAGTTCCAGACGCGTGCGGAGTGCGCGACGCTCGTGTCGATCTGCGCGGGCAGTTCAGGCCCATTTCCGGTCGTACTCATCCTGTAGTACCTCTCTGGTTCGGGCCGGCCGTATCGCCATCACGCACGACACGTCCAGCATTCCCTGATACGTCTGCACGGGGTGCGGGCTGTCCCACACCTCCGCCGTGCCGGGCAGCCCGCCCTCCCGCACCACGTGGTCCGCGATCTCCCGGGTCTCCACCCGGTACAGGGAGAGCGCCGGCAGGCCGGTGAGCGGATGCGGAGGGGCGTACTCGGGATGCAACTGCATCGTCACATCCCCACGCTCGGCGGTCTGTTGAAGCACTCTGACCTGCTCGCGCATGACCTCGTCGCTGCCCACGCGACAGCGCAGCGCGGTGACGGGCAGGACGGCCCAGAGCCTGGTCTGCTGCTCCTGGAGCCGCTTCTGACGCTCCACCAGGAAGTCGGCCCGCCGCTGCCGCGCGGCGGCGTCCCGGTCGGGGAACATGACCTCGTCCACGGCCATCGCGTACGCCGGGGTGCGCAACAGCAGCGGAACCAGCGCCGGATGCCAGGTGCGGACAACGCTCGCCGCGGACTCCACGCTCATGAGGTCCATCAGCCAGGGCGCCATGGCGTCCCGCCACGGATGCCACCAGCCGGGCATGTTCGCCGCGTTGAGCCGCCCCATGATGTCGTCGGTCTCCGCCGCGCCCGCCCCGTAGAGGTCGAGCAGGGCCGACACCTGCCCCACGTCGAGCGAGGTCTGCGCCTGTTCCAGCCGCCGCAGCGTCGAGGGATGCCACCCCAGCTGCGAGGCGGCCTGCGGTACGGAGAGCCCGGCGCCCTCCCGCAGGCGCCGCAGGCGGGCCACCAGGACCAGGTGCCGTGCCGTACGCCCCGACCGCTCGCGCGCCACGGCTTCCCCTTCCCCGCTCCGGTCTCCGCTCCGGCTCGATCTGACCGACATTCCGCGCAGTCTGCGCCAAGTGCACACAGCGCACCTTGCGACGCCCGCACGCCGCTCCCAAGGTAAGCATGTCCGACTCCATCACACGCCAACTCGGTGAGACCGGGCCGATCTTGCCCCCTGCCCCCGACGCCTCGGCCACCGCCCCGGCCCTCACGTGTACTCCGGCCCTCACATGTACTGCCGTTCCGTGCACCGTCGTTCCGGCGGCCCGTTCTCTGGAGCCCACCGCATGAACCACCCGACCGGCCTGACCGACCCGACTCCGCTGAACCGCCTGGCCGACGTGCCCCCCCTGACC
>NZ_JAFEUF010000281.1 GCF_016901035.1 Streptomyces durocortorensis | reverse complement strand
GGGTGCCGTTCTTCTCGTCGGTGTCGGGGGAGCGGTTGGACACTGCGGGGCTGGACGCGGGTTACTGGTATGAGAATCTGCGGGGCAGGGTGCGGTTCGGGGATGCGGCGGATGGGTTGCTGGCTGATGGGCGGTCGGTGTTCCTGGAGGTCAGTGCGCATCCGGTGCTGGCGGTGGGTCTGCAGGAGACGATGGAGGCTGCGGGCCGTTCCGGGGTGGTGCTGGGCACGTTGCGCCGGGGCGAGGGCGGGTCTGAGCGGTGGATGACCGCGCTGGCCGAGGCACACGTCCACGGCCTCCCCGTCAACTGGGCGCAAGTGCTGCCGAAGGCCGACCCCGTCGACCTGCCCACCTACGCCTTCCAGCGCTCCCACTACTGGATGACCGACCCACCCCAGGCCGCACACACCACCAGCACCACGGACACCGACCCGGCCGAGGCGGACTTCTGGGAAGCCGTCGACAGACTCGACCACGAACAGGTGGCCGACACCCTGCGCCTGGACTCCGGTGACGGCCTGGACACCGTCCTGCCGGCCCTCGCGGGATGGCGCCGGGACCGCGCCGAACACACCGCCGTCAACTCCTGGCGCTACCACGTCACCTGGCAGCCCGCCGACCGCACCCCGCCCGGCATCCTCGACGGACGCTGGCTCCTGCTGCACACCAAGGGCGTCGACACCGGCCACGCCGAACGCTGCGCCCGGGCGCTGCGGCAGGCGGGCGCGCAACCGATCGACGTCACGGTTCCCGACGACGCCCTCGACCGATGGGGGCTCAGCGAACTCCTGCGCCACGCCGCCGAAGGAACCGAGGAGGCCGAACCTGTCACCGGAGTCCTCTCGCTCCTCGCCGACGACCGCCGCCCCCACCCCGAGGACGGGCACGTGTCCGTCGGCCTCGGCGCGACCCTCACGGTCATCCAGGCACTGGCCGACGCCGAGGTCACCGCCCCCCTGTGGTGCGTGACGACCGGCGCCGTCGCCACGAACCGCGCCGACCGGATCCTCGACCCCGCCGCCGCCCGGCTCTGGGCACTGGGCCAGGTGGCCGCGCTCGAACACCCCGAGCGGTGGGGCGGACTGATCGACCTGCCCACCGACCCCGAGCCCCGTGCGATGGCCCGACTCGCCGCCGTGCTCACCGCAGCCGACGACCAGGTCGCCGTACGGCCCGAAGGCGTCTACCTGCGCCGCCTGCTCCACGCCCCGGCCACCGGCTCCCTGCCCGGCAGAGCGGCACCCGAAGCGGTGCTGATCACCGGTGGCACCGGCGCGCTCGGCGCCGAGACCGCCCGTATGCTCGCCCGCCGGGGCACCCGCAAGCTGGTACTGACCAGCAGGAGGGGGCCCGACGCGCCCGGCGCCGCCGAACTGGTCGCCGAACTCGCCGATCTGGGAGCCACCGCCGTCGCCCTCGCGTGCGACGCCGCCGACCGCGACGCACTGGCCGCCCTGCTCGCCGAGCACCCGGTCACCGGAGTGGTGCACGCGGCCGGAACCGATCAGGCCATACCGCTCGACTCCACATCCGTACCCGTCCTGGCCGAAGGACTGCGGGCCAAGGCCGTCGGGGCCGAACACCTCGACGCACTCCTCCCCGACGCCGAACTGTTCGTACTGTTCTCCTCGATCGCCGGAGTGTGGGGGAGCGCCGGTCAGGCCGCCTACGCCGCCGCCAACGCCCACCTCGACGCCCTCGCCACAGCCCGCCGGGCCGCCGGCCGGAGCGGCACCGCCGTGGCCTGGGGCTCCTGGGCGCAGATCGGCATGGCCGCCCGGGACGGCGCCGACGAGTACCTGAAGCGCCGGGGCCTGCGACCCATGCCGCCGGAACTGTGCGTCACCGCACTGGAACGCGCGATCGACACCGACGACACCTGCGTGGTCGTCGCGGACATCGACTGGGCACGCTTCACCCCCGCCTTCACCAGCCGGCGCCCCAGCCCGCTGCTCTCCGCCCTGCCCGAGGCCACCGAGGCCCTGGCCGGAGAACCGGCCGCCGAGGACGGAGCCACGGCCGTGCGGACCCTGCTGGCCGGGCTGCCACAGGCGGAGTGGGCCCACACCGTCCTCGACCTGGTCCGCCGGGAGACCGCAGCGGTCCTCGGCTACTCCGAACCGGTCGACGCCGAACGCCCGTTCAAGGACCTGGGCGTGGACTCCCTTACCGCCGTGGCCGTCCGCAACCGGGTGGCCGGCGCTCTCGACCTGCGCCTGCCCACGACGCTGGTCTTCGACCACCCGACCCCCTCGGACGTCTCCCGCCACATCCTCTCGCTGGTCAGCGGCGACGACCGTGAAACGGTCACGACAGCCGAGGTGTCCGACGAGCCCCTGGCGATCGTCGGCATGGCATGCCGCTATCCGGGCGGCGCCACCTCCCCCGAGGAACTGTGGCGGCTGGTCACCGAAGGCATCGACGCGGTCGGCGGCTTCCCCTCCGACCGCGGGTGGCCGACCGACGACAAGGGCCCCGACCCCTACACCCGCGTCGGAGGCTTCGTACACACCGCCACCTCCTTCGACGCCGACCTGTTCGGCATCTCGCCGCGCGAGGCCATGGCGATGGACCCCCAGCAGCGGCTGCTGCTGGAGACCTCCTGGGAACTGTTCGAGCGCGCCGGACTGGGCCCGCACACCGTGCGCTCGACCCCCACCGGCGTCTTCATCGGCGCCTCACCGTCCGGTTACGGAGTGGGCATCACCGCCCCCGGCTCCGAAGGGCACCTGCTCACCGGAATGTCGGGCGGCGTACTGTCCGGCCGGGTGGCCTACGTCTTTGGGCTGGAGGGCCCGACGCTGACCGTGGACACCGCATGCTCCTCGTCCCTGGTGGCGCTGCACCTCGCGGCCCAGTCGCTGCGCGCCGGCGAGTGCACCATGGCCGTCGTCGGCGGAGCCGCGGTGATGACCAGCCCCGGAGTCTTCTCCGAGTTCGCCAGACAGGACGGCCTGGCCTCCGACGGCCGCTGCAGGGCGTTCTCCGCCGACGCGGACGGCACCGGCTGGGGCGAGGGCGTCGGGCTGCTGCTGGTGGAGCGGCTCTCCGACGCGCGCCGCAACGGGCACGAGGTACTGGCGGTGGTGCGTGGCTCCGCGGTGAACTCCGACGGGGCCTCCAACGGCCTGACCGCACCGAACGGCCCTTCCCAACAGCGGGTGATCCGGGCGGCCCTCGAAACGGCCGGTCTGGAGCCGCACGAGGTGGACCTGGTGGAGGCCCACGGCACCGGCACGCGGCTCGGTGACCCGATCGAGGCACAGGCACTGCTGGCCACGTACGGGCAGGACCGGGACGCGGACCGCCCGCTGTGGCTGGGATCGCTCAAGTCCAACATCGGCCACACCCAGGCGGCGGCCGGCGTCGGCGGCATCATCAAGACGGTCATGGCACTGCGGCACGGCGTGCTGCCCCGCACCCTGCACGTGAGCGAGCCCACGCCCGAGGTCGACTGGACGACGGGCGCGGTGAAACTGCTCACCGAGGACCGCCCCTGGCCGGAGCTGGACCGCCCGCGCCGCGCAGGGGTGTCCTCCTTCGGCATCAGCGGCACCAACGCCCACGTGGTGCTGGAGCACGCCCCCACTCCGACAAACAGCCCCGAGAGCCCCGCACAGCGGGCGACCCCACCCCTGATTCCGTGGGTACTCTCGGCCCGCAGCCCGCAGGCCCTGCAGGAACAGGCCGTCCGGCTGGCCGAACGGGTCACGCGGGACGACACCCTCCACCCGCTCGACGTGGCGGCCTCCCTGGCAGGCGGCCGGGCCCACCTGGAACACCGGGGCGTGGCCGTAGGACACGACCGCGAGGCCCTGCTCACCGAACTCTCCGACCTCGCCGACGCCGGCCACTCGACAGTCCGGGACGCTGCCGAACGCGGCCGTCTGGCGCTGTTGTTCTCGGGTCAGGGGTCGCAGCGGCCGGGGATGGGCCGCGAGCTGTATGAAGCCTTCCCGGTCTTCGCGGATGCTTTTGATGCGGTGTGTGCCCGGGTGGATGTGGGCCGGCCGTTGCGTGGGGTGGTGTTCGGGGAGGACGCGGGTCTGCTGGAGCGGACGGTGTTCGCTCAGGCGGGGTTGTTCGCTGTGGAGGTGGCGCTGTTCCGGCTGGTGGAGTCCTGGGGGGTGACCCCGGATGTTCTGGTGGGGCACTCGGTCGGTGAGCTGGCTGCCGCCCACGTCGCGGGGGTGCTGTCTCTGGACGACGCGTGTGCCTTGGTGTCGGCGCGCGGCAGGCTGATGGACGCGTTGCCGGCCGGTGGGGCGATGCTGGCCGTGGGGCTGGCCGAGGAGGCACTTGTCCTGCCGGACGGGGTGGATCTCGCGGCGGTGAACGGGCCTGCTTCGGTGACGGTGTCGGGTGACGCGGAAGCGGTCGCCGGCCTGGAGGAGCGGCTTCGGGCGGGCGGTGTGCGGGTGAAGCGGCTGGCGGTTTCGCACGCGTTCCACTCCCGTTTGATGGAGCCGATGCTGGCCGAGTTCACCGCGGTCGCCGAGTCGTTGACGTATCACGCCCCGCAGATCCCGGTCCGCACCACCGCCCCTGGTGACCTGGCCACCCCCGGCTACTGGGTGGGACAGATCCGCGAACCCGTCCGCTTCGCCGACGCGGTCCGCCAGGCCCATGACGCCGGGGTCACGCGGTTCTTGGAGCTGGGCCCGGACGGGGTGTTGTCGGCGCAGGCGGGGCTCTGTCTGGCTGAGCACTCCGAGGTGACGGTTGTGCCGTTGCAGCGTTCGGGCAGCGACGGTGTGAGGGCTCTGTTCGCCGGGATCGCGGGAGCGCACGTCGCCGGGGTGCGGTTCGACTGGGGCGAGGTCCTCGGCTCCCTGGGCGGTCACGTCGTGGACCTGCCCACCTACGCCTTCCAGCACCAGAGGTACTGGCCGCTACCCGCGTCCGCAGGCGCGGCCGACGGGCAGGGCACCGATGACGCCTTCTGGGCCGCAGTGCGCGGTGGCGACGCGGACGCCGTTGCCGGACTCCTCAGCATCGACCACACCGAGGACCGGGAACAGCTCGACGACACGCTGGCGAAACTCGCGGGCTGGCACGACCTCTACTCCTCCCAGAGCCTGCGATACCGAGAGGAATGGCAGCCCGTCTCCGTCCCGGTGGACCCGGTTCTTGTGGGCAACTGGCTGGTGCTGGCACACCCCGAACACGAGGCGACCGCCGCCGACTGCGCCGAGGCGATCCGTCGCAGCGGCGGAACCCCGCTCGTCCAGGTGATTGACCCAACTGACGCCGCGGCCGAACTCCGGCAACTGGTGGAGAACTCCTCCTCCGGCCGCCTCTGGGCGGGAGTGCTGTCACTGCTCGGACTGGCCGAGGACACCGCCGTAACCACCGGACTCGCCCTCGTCCAGACGCTGGCCGACACCGACACCCGCCTGTGGTGCGCCACCCGTGGCGCCGTGGGGCTACCCGGCGAGGAGCCACCCGGGAAGGGCGGCCACGCCCTGTGGGCGCTGGGCCGGGTGGCGGCGCTGGAACACCCCTATCTGTGGGGAGGACTGATCGACCTGCCCATGACCGGGGTCAGCGACGCCTCGCTGGTCGCGGTCCTCTCCGGGGTTACCGCCGAGGACCAGGTCGCCCTCCGGGACGTACCACTCGCACGACGGCTGGTCACCGCGCCTCCGGTCACCACCACGCCCTGGCGCCCCCAGGGCACGCTGCTGATCACCGGCGGAACGGGTGCGCTCGGCTCCCGCATCGCCCGGTGGGCCGCCCTCGGCGGTGCCACACGACTGGTACTGGCCGGCCGGCGCGGTGCCGCCGCACCGGGCGCCGGCGAACTGGTCACGGAGCTGACGGAACTGGGGGCGGAGACCGCGGTGGTCTCCTGCGACCTCGCCGACCGGGACGCCGTCGCCGCGTTGCTGGCCGAGCACTCGCCGAACGCCGTGGTGCACGCCGCGGGCGTCGGCGGCCTGGGAAGGCTGTCCGAACTCACCGAGGAAGACCTCGCGGCGGCCCAGGCGGGAAAGGCAGCCGGCGCCGAGAACCTGGACGAACTCTGCGGCGACCTCGATGCCTTCGTGCTGTTCGGGTCGGTCGCCGCCGTCTGGGGCGGCGCCGGACAGGGCGCGTACGCCGCCGCCAACGCCCGGCTGGAGAACCTGGCCCTGCGACGGGCGGCCCGCGGGGCACCCGCGACCTGCGTCGCTTTCGGCGCTTGGGGCGGCGAGGGCATGGCCGAGGGCGCGGACACCGAACTCGCCCGCCGGGGAGTTCTGATGATGGACCCGGACCGGGCGCTCGCCGCCATGGCCGACGCGGTCGCGGACACGGCCTCCACGGTCACGGTGGCCGACATCGACTGGCCGGTGTTCGCGCGGACGTTCACCTCCTCCAGGCCCAGCTCCCTGCTGGCCCGGCTGGAGGGCGGCGCAGCCTCCCACGGGGCGGAGGAGGCCGCAGCACCCGGCGACCTGCGCACCGACCTTCTCGCCCTGCCGCAGTACGAGTGGTCCGACACCGTCCTGGACCTGGTGCGGGCACAGACCGCACTGGTGCTCGGGCACACGCACGGCGGTGACATCAAACCCGACCTGGCTTTCCGGGACCTCGGCTTCGACTCGCTCACCTCCGTGGAGATGCGCAACCGGCTCACCGCGCTCAGCGGCCTGTCGCTGACCGCCACGGTGGTCTTCGACTACCCGACACCCGCCGAACTCGCCGAGCACCTTCTTGAAGAGTGCGGCATCGCCCCGGACAGCGACGAGGGCGAGGCGGACGAGGAACAGCGCGTTCGCGCCGCCCTGGCCACCGTACCGACGGTCCGGCTCCGGGAGGCCGGACTGCTCGAACCCCTGCTGAGACTGGCAGGAAAGAAGACGGACGACGTGGGAGAGCCGACCGCGCACGCGGTGGACGAACTGGACGGCGAGGCACTGCTGAAGCTCGTCGAAGCCAACGACGGGGAGCACTGATCATGGCGGCGTCCGCCGACGAACGTTACGTCGAAGCCCTGCGCACCCTGATCAAGGAGAACGAGCGGCTCAAAACCCGCAACCAAGAGCTGGTCGTCGCCGCGCACGAGCCGATCGCCATCGTCGGGATGGCCTGCCGGCTGCCCGGCGGGATCGACTCGCCCGAGTCGCTCTGGGACCTGGTGTCCGCCGGAGGAGAGGGCATCAGCGAGTTCCCCGCCGACCGTGGCTGGGACCTCGGCTCCCTGTACGACCCGGACTCCCGGGGCGAGGGCACCTCGTACTCCCGGCAGGGCGGCTTCGTCCACGACGCGGGACGCTTCGACGCGGACTTCTTCAGCATCTCGCCCCGCGAGGCCGCCGGGATGGACCCGCAGCAGCGCCTGCTCCTGGAGGCCTCCTGGGAGGCGTTCGAGCGAGCCGGGATCGACCCGAAAAGAGTCAAGGGCAGTCCGGTCGGCGTGTACGTCGGAGCCGGGACCTCCGGCTACGGCATCGGCGTCCCCGTCGCCGAGGAGGCGGCGGGCTACGCGCTGACCGGTACCGCAACCAGCGTGCTCTGCGGCCGGGTGGCGTACAGCTTCGGCTTCGAGGGGCCGGCGGTCACCGTGGACACGGCCTGCTCGTCGTCCCTGGTTGCGCTGCACCTGGCCGTACGCGCGCTGCAGGCCGGCGAGTGCTCGATGGCCCTGGCGGGCGGAGTCACCGTCATGGCCACCCCGGCCGCCTTCGTCGAATTCAGCAGGCAACGCGGTCTGGCACGTGACGGCCGCTGCAAGGCGTTCGCCGCCGCCGCCGACGGCACCGGCTGGAGCGAGGGCGTCGGGGTGCTCCTGGTGGAGCGGCTCTCCGACGCGCGCCGCAACGGGCACCGGGTGCTGGCGGTCGTGCGCGGCAGCGCGGTCAACTC
>NZ_JAFEUF010000027.1:13166-48434 GCF_016901035.1 Streptomyces durocortorensis | reverse complement strand
TCGCCGGACCGGTCCGCGCCCGGGCGGCCCGCCGCCCCGCAGGCTCCCGGCGGCTACGGCTACCCCCCGCGCACCGCTCCGCCGATGCCCGCGTCCCCGCCGCGCGGCGCCCCGCGGCCCCCGGCCGGCGCCGGGCCCGCGCCGCCCCCCCCCCCCGCCGCCGGGGCCCGGCGGGGGCGGGCCAGAAGGCCCGCGGCAGGCGCCCCACCCCCTCGGCCCGGTCACCCCACCGAGCTGTACGCCACAACCCCCCGCAACACCGCATCCACGGCCTTGCGCGCACTCTTCGCCACGCTGGAAGCCCCCTCCCCCGCATCCCGAGGCGCCGCCGCAGCCACCTGCCCCAGCACGTCGATCACCTGCTTGCACCACCGTACGAAGTCCCCCGCCGGCATCTCCGCCTCGCGCAGCACCTCGTCCAGCGTGCGCCCGGAGGCCCACATGTAGACCGCCCAGGCGAAGCCGAGATCGGGCTCGCGCTGGCCGACCCCCTCCGTCTGGTTGATCTTGAAGTCCTCCTCCAGGGCATCCAGCCGCCCCCAGATCCGCACCATCTCGCCCATGGCGACCTTGGCAGGCCCGGACGGCAGCTTCGGCGCGACCGCGTCATCGGCCTGCCGCGCCTCGTAGACCAACGCCGAAACACAAGCAGCCAGTTCGGCAGGGTTGAGCCCTTCCCAGACCCCCTCCCGCAGGCACTCACTGGCGAGCAGGTCCAGCTCCCCGTACAACCGGGCCAGCCGCCGCCCGTTCGCGGTGACCTCGTTGCCCCGGAGGTAGTCCAGCTCGGTGAGGAGCGCGACGATCCGGTCGAAGGTCCGGGCGATCGTGTTCGTCCGCCCCTCGATCCGCTTCTCCAGCTGCCGCGTGTCCCGCTGCAGCCGGTGGTAGCGCTCGGCCCACCGCGCGTGGTCCTCCCGCTCGTCGCACCCGTGGCACGGGTGGGCACGCAGCTCGGTCCGCAGTCGGGCGATCTCGCGGTCGTCGGCGGCCGGGGCCCGCCCCTTGCGGTGCCGGTCGGGCACGATGTGCCCGGCCTTGGACCGCAGCGCGGAGGCCAGATCGCGCCGGGACTGCGGCGAGCGCGGGTTGAACGACTTCGGGACGCGCATCCGCTCCAGCGCCTCGACCGGCACCGGGAAGTCCATCGAGGCCAGCCGCTTGACCTGCCGCTCGGCGGTCAGCACCAGCGGCCGCGGCCCGTCGTGGTGGTCGAAGCCGCGATGCCCGTTGGCCCGCCCGGCGGGCAGCCCCGGATCCAGCACCAGGGCCAGCCCCGCGAACTTCCCTGTCGGAACATGGATGACATCGCCCGGCTTCAGCTTCTCCAGGGACGAGGCCGCAGCCGCCCGCCGCTGCGCCGCGCCCTGCTTGGCCAGCTCCGTCTCGCGGTCCTTGAGGTCGCGCCGCAGGCGCGCGTACTCCTCGAAGTCCCCGAGGTGGCAGGTCATGCCCTCCTTGTAGCCCTCCAGGCCCTCCTCGTTGCGCTGGACCTGCCGGGAGATCCCGACCACCGACTTGTCGGCCTGGAACTGGGCGAACGAGGTCTCCAGCAGCTCCCGCGACCTGTGCCGCCCGAACTGCTGCACCAGGTTGACCGCCATGTTGTACGAGGGACGGAAGCTGGAGCGCAGCGGATACGTACGCGTCCCCGCGAGTCCGGCCAGCGCCGTCGGGTCCATGCCGCGCTGCCACAGGACCACCGCGTGGCCCTCGACGTCAATGCCACGGCGTCCGGCCCGGCCGGTGAGCTGGGTGTACTCGCCGGGGGTGATGTCGGCGTGCTGCTCGCCGTTCCACTTGACGAGCTTCTCCAGCACCACGGAGCGCGCGGGCATGTTGATGCCGAGCGCCAGGGTCTCGGTGGCGAAGACGGCCTTCACCAGACCCCGGACGAACAGCTCCTCGACGACCTCCTTGAAGGTCGGGAGCATGCCCGCGTGGTGGGCGGCGATGCCCCGCTCCAGCCCTTCGAGCCACTCGTAGTAGCCCAGGACGTGCAGGTCCTCGCCGGGGATGGACGCGGTCCGCTCCTCGACGATCTCGCGCACCAGTCGGCGCTTGTCCTCGTCGTTGAGCCGGAGTCCGGCGTACAGACACTGCTGTACGGCGGCCTCGCAGCCCGCCCGGCTGAAGATGAACGTGATCGCGGGGAGCAGCCCCTCGTTGTCCAGCCGGTCGATGACCTCGGGCCTGCCGGGCGTCCAGATCCGGCCGCGCTGGCGCCGCTCGCGCTCGCGGTCGGCCTCACGCACCATCTTGCCCCGGCGGCGGTCACGCGGGTTGTAGGTGCTCTGGCTCTCCTGCCGGGCGAGCCGGACCAGGTCCGGATTGACCTCGCGGCGTCCGGCGCCCCGGCCGCCGTGGTCGGTGGTCTCCTCGAAGAGGTCGTACATCTTGCGGCCGGCCATCACGTGCTGCCAGAGCGGCACCGGCCGGTGCTCGGAGACGATGACCTCGGTGTCGCCGCGCACGGTGTCCAGCCAGTCGCCGAACTCCTCCGCGTTGGAGACGGTCGCCGAAAGGGAGACCAGCGTCACCGACTCCGGAAGATGGATGATCACTTCCTCCCACACCGCGCCCCGGAAGCGGTCGGAGAGGTAGTGCACCTCGTCCATGACCACATAGCCGAGGCCGGAGAGCGACTGGGAGCCCGCGTACAGCATGTTCCGCAGGACCTCGGTGGTCATCACGACCACCGGCGCCTCGGAGTTGACGCTGTTGTCGCCGGTCAGCAGACCGACCTTGTCCGCGCCGTACCGCTTGACCAGATCGGCGAACTTCTGGTTGGAGAGCGCCTTGATCGGCGTGGTGTAAAAGCACTTGCGGCCCTGCTCCAGGGCCAGGTGCACGGCGAACTCGCCGACGATCGTCTTGCCGGACCCGGTGGGGGCCGCGACCAGCACCCCCTTGCCCGCCTCAAGAGCCTGGCACGCCTCGATCTGGAACGGGTCCAGTCCGAACTCGTACATCTCCCGGAAGGGCCCGAGGGCCGTCGCCATCTCGGCCGCACGGGCGCGGGATGCCTGGTATCGCTCAGCTGGTGAGAGGTCCTCTGTCATCTTGGCTACGAGCCTACCCGTCACCTCTGACAGTCAGCCCGATCTTTAAATCCCCTTGGCCTTCCGCCCGGCGGGCCCCCGGTCAGCGCCCGGTGAGCACCCGTACGGCCCCCGGTACGCAGGTGGCGGTGAGCGGCAGCGGCCCCAGCGGTTCGCCGTCCGCGTACGCCGTGATCCCGGCCGCCGCCAGCTCGATCGAGGAGACCCGGTGCACGGTGACGGCGGGGTGGTCCAGATGCGTGCCCTTGTAGACCTTCGGGAACACCTTGAGCAGCTCGGTGCGGGTGCACTCCCCCACCACGGTCACGTCGAAGAGCCCGTCGTCCATCTCCGCGTCGGCGCAGATCCGCATGCCCCCGCCGTACGTGGTCCCGTTGCCCACCGCGATGAGCGTCGCCTCGATCTCGCGGATCTCTCCCCCGTCGAGCCGGATCCGGTACGGGATCGGCTTGAAGGCGGCCAGTTCGGCGAGGATCGCGAGGTCGTACGTGAACCGGCCGCCGACGAAGCGCATCCGGTTGCCCCGGTCGTTGACCCGGGAGTCGAAGCCGGAGGCGAGCACCGTCCCGAACCAGCGCTCACCGACCCGCCCGAGGTCGATGTCCCGGTGACCGCCCTCCTTGAGCATCCGCGCCGCCAGCGCACCGGCGGCGGCCGGGTCGCGGATCGGCAGACCCAGCGCGCGGGCGAAGTCGTTGCCGGTACCGACGGCGACGACCCCGAGCGGGGTGGCGGTCCCGGCGACGGCCTGGAGGGCGAGGGACATGAGCCCGTCCCCGCCCACGGCTATGAGTGCCCCGGTCCCCGCCGCGACGGCTTCGCGGGCCCGGCGCAGGGCGTCGTCGGCGTCCTCGCCCAGCACCGTACGGACGGAGAATCCGGCGTCCCGCAACGCGGAAGCGGGGGGGTGCGCGGCGTGCGCGCCCCGGCCGCGTCCTGCGGTGGGATTGACGAAGAGGGTGATCTCGCTGGTCACCCGGCGGACCCTACAAGGTCAGGTGATGTCGTCGTAACCGTTGAGCCGGTGCGATCCGGGCCCGTCCGCCTCACCGGAAGCCTGCCCCGGAAGCGCGGGGCGGGAGGAGGAGACGTTCTCCACGCGGCCTACGGGCTCGGGCGTCAGATCGAGTTCCGATGCCTCGTCGTCGCTGAGTTGGGCGTCGGGGTTGTTGCGGTTGCGCCGCTTGTCGTTCAGCAGGGAGAAGCCGACGGCGAAGAAGTAGAGCACCGCGAGCGGCCCGGCGAGGAGCAGCATGGAGATCGGCTCGCCACCGGGGGTCGCGATGGCCGCGAAGGCGGTGAGGCCGACGATCATGCCGCGCCACCAGCGCAGCATACGTACGCCCGTGAGGACCCCGGTCATGTTGAGGGCGATGAGCAGCAGCGGCAGCTCGAAGGCGAGACCGAAGACGATCACCATGCGGGTGATCAGGTCGAGGAAGTCGTCGAGCGGCAGGAGGTTCGTGACGTTGTCCGGCGTGAAGCCGAGCATGATCTCGGCCGTCTGCGGCAGGATCGTGTACGCGAGGTAGGCGCCCGCGGCGAACAGCGGAACCCCTGCGGCCACGAAACCCAGGGAGTACCGCTTCTCCTTCTGGTGGAGGCCGGGGGCGACGAAGGCCCAGAGCTGGTACAGCCAGACGGGAGTGGCGAGGAGAACGCCCGCCATGAGGGAGACCTTCAGCGCGATCGTGAACGGCGAGAGCAGACCGTTGGTGGTCATCTCCGCGCACGGGCGGCCGTTGACCATCGTCTGGACGCCGTTCTTGCAGCCGACCGAGTCAAGGATCGGCTTCATCAGGAACTCGAAGATCTCCTTGTGGAAGAAGGCGGCCCCGATGACGGCGATCAGGATCGCCAGCACGGCCTTCAGCAGCCGGTTACGCAGCTCACGCAGGTGATCGAGGAGAGGCATCCGCCCCTCGTCGTCCTTCTCCTGCTTGCGGGCAGACTTGAGCAACCCACTTCCCTCGTCTCGTGCGGCGGCTGTCGGCGGAGCGCGTCAGCGGTCAGCTCTGGGTGGTGGGCTTGGCCTCGTTGACCGGGCGGGAGCTGGTGACGTCTCCCGGCGCGGCCTGGATGGTGCGCGCGGTGGTGGACTGCGGGGGGACCGTGTCGTCGGCGACGGTCTCCGTGGTGGGCGTCGCGGTCGCCGCGTCGTCCTTCTTCATGGCCTTGGCCTCGCTCTTGAGGATGCGGGCCGACTTGCCGAGCGAGCGCGCCATGTCGGGAAGCTTCTTGGCACCGAAGAGCAGCAGGATGACAGCGATGATCAGAACGATCTCGAGGGGCTTCAGATTGCCGATCATGTGCGACTTCCTTCTCACTGAGGCGGCTGGTGGGTGGGCTCGCTACCCGTTCGACCGGGCATACGTCCGATCGTTGCGCTTGGCAGCGATCGTAACCCGCAGGGGTAAACGCGAGGCAATGCCCGTGCGTACTCCGGCTTGCGGCCCGCACCTCCCTGCCTGGGCCGACCCCTGCAGCGTACCCCCCGGTGCTGTCGAACATCAGGCCCCGGGCCCGTCATCGCAGGCTGTCGCCGGTGGCCGCGAGGCGGGTGGCGGCCCGTTCGAGGTCCTCCGACGCCCGGTTGATGCGCTCGGTGGTGTCGGTGACCTGCCGGCCGAGCCGCTGGGCCTCGACGAAGACCTTGATGCCGAGCACACCGAGTACGGCGACGCCCAGGAATCCGAGGGCGATGGCGAGCATGGGCCAGAACATGTGGGGGCCTCTCTCCTGTACGGCTGCGCGGCGCTACAGGGCGGTGTGCAGCCGCAGGGTGCGTACGCCGCCGCCGGTGAGCAGTTCGATGATGCGCTCCCCGGCGGGCTTACGGACCGAGGCGCCGCACTCGGGGCAGGTGAAGGTGTAGAAGGTGGTGCGGCTGGTGGCGCCGATGGCCAGGCGCAGGGCCGCCGCGGCCAGCTCGAAGCGCCCGCGGCAGTCGGGGCAGGCGGCCCGGAAGCGTACGGCGGCGGCCACCGGCACCGGGACGGGTCCGGTGCCGGGCAGGGGCGCCGGGCGTATCCCGGTGACGGGCAGAGCCTCCGGGCGGAGCCCGGTGGCGGCCGGGAACAGGGGCGTCCGGTTCATCGTCGTCTCCCTTCCCCCGGGTCTCAGAGCGCGTCCTCGTAGGCGGCGAGTGCCTCGCGGGCGGCCTCGCGGGCGCTGTCCGCGAGCTCCGGCGGGGTGACGATGCGGCCGTCGCCGCCGAGGCGCAGGGCGAGTCGGCGCAGCGAGGCCGGGTCCGGGGTGCGCAGGGTGATGCGCAGCCCGCCGTCGGGGAGTTCCTCGGCACTGTCGTGCGGGTAGTACTCGGCGACCCAGCGGCCGCCGGTGCCGACCTCGATCACGACTTCCGGATCCTCGGCGGCGGGCTGAACCAGACCGGCGGACAGGTCGCGCAGCTCCAGCTCGGGCGGGGCGGCGGGGGCGTCGAGGAGGCGGATCTCGGCGACCCGGTCGAGGCGGAAGGTCCGGCGGGCCTCGGAGAGCCGGCACCAGCCCTCCATGTAGGTGTGGCCGACGGCGAAGAGCCGGATCGGGTCGACCTCGCGCTCGGTGAGTTCGTCGCGGGCGGGCGAGTAGTAGCGCAGCCAGAGCCGGCGGCGCTCGGAGATGGCCCGGTCGACGTCGGCGAAGACGCCGCCCTCGGCCTCGAAGGTCACCGAGAGCCGGGAGCTGGCGGCGCCGGTCTCGCCGGCGGCCGTCTCCAGCTTGGCGGTGGCGCGGACGAGGGCGTCCCGGTCGCTCTCGCGCAGTCCGGGCAGGGTGGCGACGGCGCGGGCGGCGACGAGCAGCGCGGTGGCCTCGTCGGCGGCGAGCCGGAGCGGCTCGGCGACGTCGTCGGGGTTGTGCCACCAGATGCGGTCGCCGTCGGTGTCGATGTCGAGGAGGTCGCCGCCGCGGAAGCTGGTGCCGCACATGGGCAGGACGTCGAGGTCGGAGATCAGCTCGTCCTCGGTGATCCCGAAGGCCCGCGCCACGTCCTGGACGTGGGCGCCGGGGCGTTCGCGCAGATACGTCACCAGGGACAGCATCCGGCGGGTCTGGTCGATCGCGTTCGTGGCCATCGTGTCGGCTCCCCTAGTCCTTGGCCACGGCGCGGAGCCGGTCCACCACATCGGCCCGCAGATCGGCGGGCTCCTCCACGACGACGTCCGGGCCGAACTCGACGAGCCAGGCGTCGAGGCCGTGTCCGTACGGGATCTCCAGCTCGTCCCAGCCGTCGCCGCGGTCGCGTACGGCGGTGGCGCGGGAGCGCAGCGGGTAGCCGGCTCCGGCGCGCAGCCTGATCCGGGCGGTCCGGGTCGCGGTCTCGCCGGCCCAGCTCTCGACGGTCTCGCGGACGGTGACCACGTCGGGCACCTCGGCGCTGAAGGCTCCGGCGCGGGAGCGGACCTTCCCGGTGATGCGGGAGAGCCGGAAGACGCGTTCGGCGCCCCGCTCGCGGTCCCAGCCGGCGAGGTACCAGTGGCCGCGCCAGCATTCGAGGGTCCAGGGTTCGACCTGGCGCTGCTCTGCGCGGGCGGAGTTGGCCTTGCGGTAGTCGAAGGTCACGGGGCGGCGGTCGCGGCAGGCCAGCATGAGGGGTTCGAAGGCGGCCTCGTGGACGGGGATGCGGGGTTCGAGGGCGCTGTGGACCTCGTAGGCGTCCTCGGTCTCGGGCATTCCGGCGGCGCGCAGCTTCTGGAGGGCGCCGCTGGCGGCCCCGGCGAGGCGGGCCTGCTGCCAGACCTTGGCTGCGAGGCCGAGGGCGGCGGCCTCCTCGGCGTCCAGGGTGATGGGGGGCAGCCGGTTGCTGTCGCGGCGGGCCAGGTAGCCGGTGTCGCCGTCGAGGTTCTCGACGGTCTCGATGACGAGGCCGAGTTCGCGCAGATCGTCCTTGTCACGCTCGAACATCCGGTTGAAGGAGTCGTCGGAGCCCGCTTCGAGGTAGGCCTCGATGGATCCGCGGAGTTCGCGCTTGCTGAGGGGGCGCCGCGTCCCCAGCAGGCACAGCGCGAGGTTCATCAACCGCTCGGCCTTGGCAATCGCCATCGACGCCCTTTCTCCGGTGCTCTACGACGGTCGACCGTACCGCCCCGGGGTGGGGGGATCCAAAGCCGGGCCGTCGTCCGGAGGGCGGGGACGGGCGCTGCGGACAGCCGTGAGGGCCCCCGCCGTGCGGCGGGGGCCCTCAGGCGTACAGCGGAAACGGATCAGACCGCGACGAGGTCGCAGACGAAGATCAGCGTCTCGCCGGGGGCGATCTTGCCGCCGGCGCCGCGGTCGCCGTAGGCGAGGTGGGCGGGGATGGTCAGCTGGCGACGGCCGCCGACCTTCATGCCCTGCACGCCCTTGTCCCAGCCGGAGATGACCTGGCCGGCGCCGAGCTGGAACTGCAGCGGGGTGCCGCGGTTCCAGGAGGCGTCGAACTCCTCGCCGGTGGAGAAGGAGACGCCCACGTAGTGGACGGAGACGGTCTGGCCCGGCTGGGCCACGGCGCCGTCGCCCTCCCAGATGTCCTTGATCTCCAGATCGGCCGGCGGCTCGCCGCCCGGGAAGTCGACCTCGGGCTTCTCGATGCTCACTGAACTGCTCCTAAAAGAATCTTGGGGAAAACCCCACAAGTTTCGCACGGGTCGCCCCGCCGCTCGGACCGTACCGCGGGTGTCTCAGACGGTTCCGAGGATGTCGACGACGAAGACCAGGTTGTTCTTGGCCAGCTGGCTGGAGGGGTCGGCGCCGTAGGCCTGGTTCGGCGGGATGGTCAGCAGGACGCGGTCGCCGACGTGCTTGCCGACCAGTCCCTTGTCCCAGCCCTGGATGACTCCGCCGACGCCGATCGGGAAGGCGCTCGCGCCACCGTGGTCCCAGGAGGAGTCGAACTTCTTGCCGTCCTCCCACTTCACCCCGGTGTACTGGACGACCAGGCCTTCACCGGCCTTGACCGCGGCACCGTCGCCCTTGATCAACACCTGCTCCTGGAGGTCCTTCGGGGCCTTCTCGCCCTTGGGGATGGTGATGGTCGCGGCCTTCTGCGGCGCGGTCTTCACCTCGGGCATCCCGGCCTCGCTGGCGGCCTGGTCGCCCTTGGCCTCGCCCTTCTTGTCGACCTTCTTGGCGTTGACGATGTCGACGACCCAGACCAGGGGGTCGGTGGGCTTGATCCCGGACTGCGGGTTCAGCTGCTCGCCGACGATCGCCTCGGCCGTGCCTTCGACCTGGACCCGGCTGCCGACCTTGTGGCCGGTCAGCGCGTCCGCGACCTTGGTCGGCAGCATCTGCCCCTGCTGGCCGACCTCCTGCACGACCTGGGCGCGGGGGGCCTTGGGGTCGGCGCCCTGTCGCTGGGCCCAGGTGGAGCCGAGCGCCTCGATGTTGCCGGCGAAGTCCAGGCGGACGATGTCGCCCTTCTTCACCTCGGCGCCGTCACCGGTCGAGACGTCGCTCGCCACGACCTCGTCGGACACCTTGGCGTCCTTGGGCATCTCGATCTTGGGCTCGGCGCCGAACTTCCCGGACACCTCGGCGACGGCGTCCGACTTCTTCGGAGCGGCGTCGTCCTTGGAATCGGAACCACAGGCGGCGGTGATCAGCAGAGCGGGCACGGCCAGGACAGCGGCGGCACGCCGGGCAGTTTTCGTGGGGATCATCAGTCCAACTCGCGTAGGGGGCTCCGGGCACTCCCGCCACTCTACGACTTCGCCCCAGCGGCATCACGGGTACCGACACGGCTGTACGCCGGGGCTGCGCGCCCCGGCGTACACTGTGTCCCTTTTCTCGCGAGCCGGCCCGGTCACATGCCGGCGATCAGCTTCTCCACCCGCTCGTCCACGGACCGGAACGGGTCCTTGCAGAGCACCGTGCGCTGCGCCTGGTCGTTCAGCTTGAGGTGGACCCAGTCGACGGTGAAGTCCCTCCGCTGCTCCTGGGCCCTGCGGATGAAGTCGCCGCGCAGCCGCGCCCGGGTGGTCTGCGGGGGCACCGACTTGCCCTCGAAGATCTTCAGGTCGTTGCAGATGCGGGCCGTCTGCCCCTTCTTCTCCAGGAGGTAGAAGAGACCGCGGCGGCGGTGGATGTCGTGGTAGGCGAGGTCTATCTGGGCGACCCGCGGGTTCGACATGGTCATGTTGTGCTTGGCCCGGTACCGCTCGATGAGCTTGTACTTCATGACCCAGTCGATCTCGGTGTCGATGCGGTCGAGGTCCTGGGCCTCGATCGCGTCCAGGGCGCGGCCCCACAGCTCCAGGACCTGGTCGACGGTGCCGGTGCGGATGCCCCGGCGCTCGACGAAGTCCACGGCCTTCTCGTAGTACTCCCGCTGGACCTCGATGGCCGAGGCCTCCCGGCCGCTGGCCAGGCGCACCTTGCGCTGTCCGGTGAGGTCGTGGCTGACCTCGCGGATCGCCCGGATCGGGTTCTCCAGGGTCAGGTCGCGCATCACCGTGCCCGCCTCGATCATGCGGAGCACCAGGTCGGTGGCGCCGACCTTGAGCAGCATGGTCGTCTCGGACATGTTCGAGTCACCGACGATGACGTGGAGGCGGCGGTACCGCTCGGCGTCGGCGTGCGGTTCGTCACGGGTGTTGATGATCGGCCGGGAGCGGGTCGTCGCGGAGCTGACGCCCTCCCAGATGTGCTCGGCACGCTGGCTGACGCAGTAGACCGCGCCGCGCGGGGTCTGGAGGACCTTGCCGGCGCCGCAGATCAGCTGCCTGGTGACGAGGAACGGAATGAGGATGTCCGCGAGCCGGGAGAATTCTCCGTGCCGGGCCACGAGGTAGTTCTCGTGGCAGCCGTAGGAGTTTCCCGCCGAGTCGGTGTTGTTCTTGAAGAGATAGACGTCGCCCGCGATTCCCTCCTCGTGCAGGCGGCGTTCGGCGTCGACGAGCAGGCCTTCGAGAATGCGCTCGCCCGCTTTGTCGTGCGTGACCAGTTCGGTCACGTTGTCGCATTCCGGGGTGGCGTATTCCGGATGCGATCCCACGTCGAGGTAGAGGCGGGCGCCGTTCCGCAGAAAGACATTGCTGCTGCGGCCCCATGACACAACACGGCGGAAGAGGTAGCGCGCCACTTCGTCAGGTGACAGTCGGCGCTGTCCCCTGAACGTGCACGTGACGCCGTACTCGTTCTCCAGCCCGAAAATGCGGCGGTCCATGACTGAACATTACGCCTTATGGCCCGAGCTGAAACCGGGTTCGACGGCACCGTTTCGATCATTTTCCGATCCCGTCACGACGGCGGCCGTACGGACGGGCGTCTCCAGGAGCTTCCCGGTGGTCAGCAGGACGATCAGGGCCGCCACTCCCCCGGCCCCCGCGACGGCGAAGCTCCAGGCGGTCGAGCCGAGTTCGACGGCCGGTCCGGCGACGGCCGAACCGGCTGCCGCACCTACGCCGAACGTGGTGACGAGCCAGGAGAACGCCTCGGTCACCGTGCCGCGCGGGGCATGCCGGTCGACCACGATGAAGGAGCAGGCGATGGCCGGTGCGAGGAACACTCCGGCGAGGGCGGCGAAGGCGGTCATGACGGGCACCGAGGGGGTGAGCGTCAACGGCAGATAGCCCAGCGCCAGCAGCCCGACGATGATCCGCAGCCGCTTCTCGGGGGCGCCGGCCCACTGCCGCGCTCCGTACGCGAGGCCGCCGATCAGCGCGCCGAGGCCGAGCGCGGCCATCAGCCAGCCGTAGACCGACTCCCGGCCGTGGTCGTCGGCGTACGCCACCCCGGCCACCGTGATGGAGCCAAGCGCCAGCCCGACGAAGAAGAACGCGCCGAGGAGCGCGAGGAGTCCGGGCGAGCGCAGGGCGCCGAGCCAGTGCGCCTCGCGGGGTGCGGAGCGCCAGGTGCGCGAAGGCTCGGAGAGGACCACGGACAGGGCCCCGAGGACACCGATGGCATTGATGACGAGCAGGGCGGCGGCCGGGGACCAGAGCGAGACGAGCAGCGTCACCAGGAGAGGGCCGACGGTGAACATGATCTCCTGCGCCACGGCGTCCATGGCGTAGGCCCGGTGCACCTGGCCCTCGCCCTTGAGGACGCTGGGCCACAGCGCCCGCAGGCCGCCCTCCAGGGGCGGTGTGGCGATTCCGGCGACGATGACGGCGAGGTAGGCCAGCGGGAGCGAGCCGAGGCCGGCGAGGGCCAGCAGGGCCATCCCGAGCGCGGAGAGCACGGCCGCCGGGAGCTGGACGCGCGGCTGCCCGTACAGGTCCACCGCCCGGCCGAGCAGCGGCTGCCCGACGGCGGTGGCCAGCCCGTACGCGGCGGTGAGCGCGCCGGCGAGGGTGTAGCTGCCGCCCTCCGCCCGGGTGAACAGCACGATCGCGATGTGCGCGGTGCCGTTGGGCAGCCGCCCCACCAGGGTGCCCGTCAGCAGCCGGGCGGCATGCCGCGCCCGGAGGATGTCCAGATATCCCGCGGCCATTCCCGCCCCTCTCCACCCCGGCCGACTGTGCCGGCCCCGAGGTGTTACGTATAACGTCGAGGCTCATACGTACCATGTGCGCAGTTCGCGGGTCCACCTCGCGGCGTCACGGAAACATCCCGCACGGAGGCCCGAGTGACCAGCGCGCAGCAGCCCGTCCCCGCCCGGCCCACCAGCCGTGACGTGGCCCGCGCGGCGGGCGTCTCGCAGGCGACGGTCTCCCTGGTGCTCGGCGGGAAGTGGCCGGGCCGGGTGTCGGAGACCACCGCCCAGCGGGTCCGGGACACCGCGGCGGAGCTCGGCTACCGGCCCAATCTGGCGGCCCGCAGTCTGCGGCTCGGCAGCACCAGAACGGCGCTGCTGGTGGTTCCGGCGCTCACCAACGAGTTCTTTGCCCGGGTGTACGCCGGGGCCGCGGCGCTCGCCGCCGAGCACGACTTCGGCGTGGTGCTCTATCCCTCGCCGGACGGCACGGGCCCGGCCCGGGATCCGTTCGCCTCGGCCCGAGCGGCGCTCGACGGGGTCATCGCGTCCTCGATGGCCGCCGACGCGCTGGGCGCGCTGCACGGGGCGGATCTGCCGCTGGTGATGCTGGACAGCGACCCCTCGGACACCGGCCCCGCCGCGCATGTGAACCTCGACATCGCCGACGGGATGCGGCAGGTGACGGACCATCTGCTCGGGCTCGGCCACCGCCGCTTCCTGCATCTGGCGTCCGCCGTGGACACCTGGACGTTCGCGGTGCGCGCCCGGGCGCTGCACGACGCACTGGGCGCGGCGGGCGACGCGACGGTGCGTACGGTACGGGCCCCGCTGGACGTGGGGGCGGGGCGCGAGGCGGCCGAACAGGCGCTGGCGGTCGCCGGGGAGCGGCCCACCGCGATCGTCTGCGACGACGACATCCTGGCCGCCGGGGCCTGCAAGGCCGCCCGCAGGCTCGGGCTGCGGGTGCCGGACGAGCTGTCGGTGACCGGGTTCGACGACCTGGCGCTGGCCACCGCGCTGGAGCCGGAGCTGACCACGGTGCGGCTGCCTGCCGAGCAGGTCGGGGAGCGGGGCATGGAGGCGCTGCTCGCCGTGCTGGACGGCCGCCCCGTGGAGCCGGGCGGTCTGCCGGTCGACCTCGTCGTACGCGGTTCCACGGCGCCGCCGCCCGCCGCCCGGGCATGACGGTGCCCCCGGGCTGAGGCCCGGGGGCACCACAGACGCTGCCGCTGCTTCGCCGCTACTTCTCCGTCTCCTCCGTCGAGTCGGGAGTGCTGTCGGCGTCGTTGTCCTCGGCGTCGGACGGGGCGTCGGTGGGCGTGCTGGCGGCGGCTTCCGCCTCCAGCAGCCGGGCGAGCTGACGGCCGACGATCCGCTTGAACTTGCGCTGCTGGGGGCGGGTGCGGTCCAGGACCGCGACCTCCAGGCGCTCGGCGGGGATCTCCCGCTCGCCACCGCCCGGCTCCCGCGAGAGGGCCTGGACGGCCAGCTTGAGCGCCTCGGCCAGGGTCATGCCGTCGCGGTGACGCTGGTCGAGGAAGCCGCTGATCTGCTCGGAGTTGCCGCCGACCGCGACCGAGCCGTGCTCGTCCACGATCGAACCGTCGTGCGGCAGCCGGTAGATCTGGTCGCCCTCGGGCTCGCTGCCGACCTCGGCGACCACCAGCTCCACCTCGTACGGCTTCTCGGCCGCGCTGGAGAAGATGGTGCCGAGCGTCTGGGCGTAGACGTTGGCCAGCCCACGGGCCGTCACATCGTCCCGGTCGTAGGTGTATCCGCGCAGATCGGCGTAGCGCACGCCGCCGATGCGGAGGTTCTCGTACTCGTTGTACTTGCCGGCGGCGGCGAAGCCGATCCGGTCGTAGATCTCGCTGAACTTGTGGAGTGCGCGGGACGGGTTCTCGCCGACGAACACAATGCCGTCGGCATACTGCAGCACAACGAGGCTGCGACCACGGGCGATGCCCTTGCGGGCGTATTCCGCCCGGTCGGCCATGGCCTGCTGGGGTGAGACATAGAACGGCGTCGACACCGGCTATCCGTCCCTTTCTGTCAGTGACGAGTGCGTCTGGGGAGGCCAGGGGTCCGGATCAGAGCAGCGCGGCGCGCGGGCCGTCGGGCTGCTCCAGTCGGCGTTCCAGGATGGAGCGCGCAATCTCGGAGGACTCCTGGTCGCTCAGCCTCCGGAAGCCTTCGTCGGTGATGACGGTGACGATCGGGTAGATGCGGCGGGCCACGTCCGGGCCGCCGGTCGCCGAGTCGTCGTCCGCCGCGTCGTACAGCGCCTGTACGACCAGAGTGAGGGCCTGCTCCTCCGTCAGGTCCTCGCGGTAGAGCTTCTTCATCGAGCCGCGGGCGAAGATCGACCCGGAGCCGGTGGCGGCGTAGCCGTTCTCCTCGGAGCGGCCGCCGGTGACGTCGTAGGAGAAGATGCGGCCCTTCTCGCGGTCGATGTCGTAGCCCGCGAAGAGGGGGACCACGGCGAGGCCCTGCATGGCCATGGCGAGGTTGGAGCGGATCATGGTGGAGAGCCGGTTGGCCTTGCCCTCCAGGGAGAGCTGGGCACCCTCGACCTTCTCGAAGTGCTCCAGCTCCAGCTGGAACAGCTTGACCATCTCCACAGCCAGTCCGGCGGTGCCCGCGATGCCCACCGCGGAGTACTCGTCGGCCGGGAAGACCTTCTCGATGTCGCGCTGCGCGATCATGTTGCCCATGGTGGCGCGCCGGTCGCCGGCCAGGACCACGCCACCGGGGAAGGACGCGGCGACGATGGTCGTCCCGTGCGGCGCCTCGATCGCCCCCTGGAGCGGCGGCAGGCTCCGGTTGCCCGGGAGCATCTCGGGCGACTGGTCGGACAGGAAGTCCATGAACGAGGACGAACCCGGCGTCAGGAAGGCAGCTGGTAGACGCCCGGTGCTACGAGTGTTGGCTTCCACGCGTTTCCCTCCAGGTATGCGATGGCCCTGCGCAAGAGAGTCAGGATCATCCCCCAACTTGCCGATGGCCGTATTGCCGTTGAAGCGGCTTGTGCCACGGACCCTACCCGTCCCGCGGCAGTGATCCACATGTTCGTCGAGGGATATCCGCACCGATCCGGCGGCCCGGTCGACGGGCCCCGGTCGGCGAGCGGGGTGACGGCGGACGCCCCCCCCCCGCTTCCTACCAAGCGTTCACACTGATGAACACTGATGAGCTACTGTCCACCCTTTTGAACGAAGGACCGGACGAAGTCCTCGGCGTTCTCTTCGAGGACGTCGTCGATCTCGTCCAGCACCGAGTCGACGTCGTCGCTCAGCTTCTCCTGCCGCTCCGCGAGGTCCTCGGACGCCTGCGCGTCCTGCGCCTGCTCCTCGACCTCCTCGGTGGAACGTGTCGCCTTCTGCTGTCCGCCGCCGGTGTCCTTGGTCGCCATGTAGCTCACCCCGCTCGGTTCGAAGCAATCGCAGCTCTTGATCAGACCCTACCCACCGGGTCCGACATTTGGCCCGGTAGTTGATGCAAGCCCGTGCCTCAGATGATTGATTCCCAGCCCGGAGGCCTTTCAGCCGCCCGACAGCGTCCGGACCAGCTCCTCCGCCGTACGGCAGCGGTCGAGCAGGTCCTTCACGTGTTCCTTCGTCCCGCGCAGGGGCTCCAGGGTGGGCACCCGCTGCAGGGAGTCGCGGTCCGGCAGGTCGAAGATCACCGAGTCCCAGGAGGCCGCCGCCACGTCGTCGGCGTACTGCTCCAGACAGCGGCCCCGGAAGTAGGCCCTGGTGTCCTCCGGGGGCGCCGTACGGGCCCTGGTGACGTCGTCCTCGTCCAGGAGGCGCTTCATCTTCCCGCGGGCCGCCAGGCGGTTGTAGAGGCCCTTGTCGGGCCGTACGTCCGCGTACTGGAGGTCCACCAGATGCAGCCGGGGGGCGTCCCAGTCCAGCGCGTCGCGGCGGCGGTAGCCCTCCATGAGCTCCCGCTTGGCGATCCAGTCCAGCTCGCCCGACAGGCTCATCGGATCGGTCTCCAGCCGGTTGAGGGTGTCCTCCCAACGGGTCAGGACGTCCTTGGTCTGCTCGTCGGCGTCCGTGCCGAACCGCTCGTCGACGTACTTGCGGGCCAGCTCGAAATACTCCATCTGGAGCTGGACCGCGGTGAGTGTCCGGCCGCTGCGGAGCGTGATCAGCTGGCGCAGCTCCGGGTCGTGGGAGACCTGGTGCAGGGTGCGCACGGGCTGGTCGACCGCGAGGTCGACGTTGATGAAGGCGTCCTCGATCATCGAGAGCACCAGGGACGTGGTGCCGAGCTTGAGATAGGTGGAGATCTCCGAGAGGTTGGCGTCGCCGATGATCACATGGAGCCGGCGGTACTTCTCCGCGTCGGAGTGGGGCTCGTCCCGGGTGTTGATGATGGGGCGCTTGAGCGTGGTCTCCAGGCCGACCTCGACCTCGAAGTAGTCGGCGCGCTGGCTGATCTGGAAGCCGTGCTCGTGCCCGTCCTGGCCGATACCGACCCGGCCCGCACCCGTGACGACCTGGCGCGAGACGAAGAACGGCGTCAGATGGCGCACGATGTCCGAGAACGGCGTCTCCCGCTGCATGAGGTAGTTCTCGTGCGTGCCGTAGGAGGCGCCCTTGTTGTCGGTGTTGTTCTTGTAGAGGTGGATCGGCTGGGCGCCCGGGATGGCGGCCGCCCGCTCGGCGGCCTCGGCCATGATCCGTTCGCCGGCCTTGTCCCAGAGCACCGCGTCGAGCGGATTGGTGATCTCCGGGGAGCTGTATTCGGGGTGCGCGTGGTCGACGTACAGCCGGGCGCCGTTGGTGAGGATGACATTGGCCAGGCCGATGTCCTCGTCGGTGAGCTGGCTGGAGTCGGCGGTCTCACGGGCGAGGTCGAAGCCTCGCGCGTCACGCAGCGGGTTCTCCTCCTCGAAGTCCCAGCGGGCGCGGCGCGCCCGGTGCATCGCCGCCGCGTAGGCGTTGACGATCTGGGACGAGGTGAGCATGGCATTGGCGTTGGGGTGGCCGGGGACGGAGATCCCGTACTCGGTCTCGATGCCCATTACTCGCCGTACGGTCATGCGGCCCTCCTTGCCCGGCGTCGGTCCCCTCCGGGAGCGACGCTCAAGTACCGCTGCTGTGTCCGGTGCGTGTGCGGTGCCCGTCACCGCACTGCGCGACTCGGCGGTACCGCAGAGCCTAGAGCGCCTCTGCGCCGGTGGGGAGCTTGATTACGAGTTTGCTCCGGCATGGCCGGAACGGGGGAATGCAACCGGCTGCGGAAGGGCCCGGGGCCCCCCCCCCCCGGTCCGTGTATTACAGGTACTGGCCGGTATTGGCCACCGTATCGATGGAGCGCCCGGTGTCCGCGCCCTGCTTTCCGGTGACGAGCGTACGGATGAAGACGATCCGCTCGCCCTTCTTGCCGGAAATCCTGGCCCAGTCGTCCGGGTTGGTGGTGTTGGGCAGGTCCTCGTTCTCCTTGAACTCGTCCACGCAGGCCTGCAGGAGATGAGCGACCCGCAGCCCCTTCTGGCCCTGTTCCAGGAATGCCTTGATGGCCATTTTCTTCGCCCGGTCGACGATGTTCTGAATCATCGCGCCGGAGTTGAAGTCCTTGAAGTAGAGGACTTCCTTGTCGCCGTTGGCGTACGTCACCTCGAGGAAGCGGTTCTCCTCGGACTCCGTGTACATCCGCTCCACGACGGACTGGATCATGGCGTGGGCGGCGGCCGGCCGGGAGCCGGTGTGCTCGGCCAGATCGTCCGCGTGCAGCGGGAGCCCCGGGGTCAGGTACTTCGCGAAGATGTCCTTCGCCGCCTCGGCGTCCGGACGCTCGATCTTGATCTTCACATCGAGTCGGCCGGGGCGCAGGATGGCGGGGTCGATCATGTCCTCGCGGTTGGAGGCGCCGATGACGATGACGTTCTCCAGGCCCTCCACCCCGTCGATCTCGGCGAGCAGCTGCGGGACGATGGTGTTCTCCACGTCCGAGCTGACGCCGCTGCCGCGGGTGCGGAAGAGGGACTCCATCTCGTCGAAGAAGACGATGACGGGGGTGCCCTCGCTCGCCTTCTCCCTCGCACGCTGGAAGACCAGGCGGATGTGCCGCTCGGTCTCGCCGACGTACTTGTTGAGCAGCTCGGGGCCCTTGATATTGAGGAAGTAGCTCTTCCCCGCGGGCTGCCCGGTCACCTCGGCGACCTTCTTCGCGAGCGAATTGGCGACGGCCTTGGCGATGAGCGTCTTGCCGCAGCCGGGCGGGCCGTAGAGCAGGATGCCCTTCGGCGGGCGCAGCTCGTGCTCCTTGAAGAGGTCGGGATGGAGATACGGAAGTTCGACCGCGTCGCGGATCAGCTCGATCTGGTCGCCCAGGCCGCCGATCTTGTCGTAGTCGATGTCCGGGACCTCTTCGAGGACGAGCTCCTCGACCTCGCTCTTGGGGACCACCTCGTAGACGTAGCCCGACCTGGAGTCCAGGAGCAGGGCGTCGCCGGGGCGGATGGTGATGTCCAGCAGAGGCTCGGCGAGCCGCACCACCCTTTCCTCGTCGGTGTGCCCGACCACCAGGGCGCGCTCGCCGTCCTCAAGGATCTCCTTGAGGGTGACGATGTCCCCGGCGCGCTCGAACTCCATGGCCTCGACCACGTTGAGCGCTTCGTTGAGCATGACCTCCTGGCCACGCCGCAGATCTTCGAGCTCGACACTGGGGCTGACGTTCACCCGGAGCTTGCGGCCCCCGGTGAAGATGTCGCAGGTGCCGTCCTCGTTGGCCTGAAGGAAGACGCCGAAGCCGGCCGGCGGCTGCGCGAGCCGGTCGACCTCCTCCTTGAGGGCCACGATCTGGTCACGCGCCTCACGGAGCGTGTTGGCGAGCCGCTCGTTCTGTGCGGACACGCCTGCCAGATTCGTCTGCAACTCGACGATCCGCTCTTCGAGAATCCTCGTATGACGCGGAGAGTCGGCGAGCTTACGTCGCAGGACGGCGATTTCCTGCTCGAGATAGGCAACCTGGCCGGCTGGGTCCTCTGACCCTCGCGCGGGCCGGGAGCCGCGGTTGATGTCGTCGTCGTGGGCTGCCACGGTCCTCACCTCCTCCATGGGGAGCTGGACGCTTCCTGACCCTACCTGGGTGGGTGGTGATTGAAACCCCTAGATCACAAAGACTGCGGGGCGTGTCCGATCTTCACCCTTGCGCTCTCCCTCACGTCAAGGGAATACCCACCCTTCGGCACCGGAAAGCCGCCGGTTGTATCGTCGAACTGTTCAACACCCGTCAGGGCTCGCTCCAATTGGTTCAGATACGCAGGAACGGCAGGACACATGACCGTGCAGCAGGACTCGCCGGGCGACAGTGACACGCAGGACCTGGAGGTCTGGATCGACCAGGACCTCTGCACCGGGGACGGCATCTGTGTGCAGTACGCCCCCGATGTCTTCGAGCTGGACATCGACGGCCTGGCGTACGTGAAGAGCGGCGACGACGAGCTGCTGCAGGACCCCGGGGCGACCACTCCGGTGCCGCTGCCGCTCCTCCAGGACGTCGTGGATTCGGCCAAGGAGTGCCCCGGCGACTGCATCCACGTACGGCGCGTCAAGGACAGCGTCGAGGTGTACGGGCCGGACGCAGAGTAGTCGTCCGGGAGCTCGAGCCCCAGCGGCGCTCAGACGCTGCGGGCGAGGTCCCCGGAGGTGCGGACGAACGCCTGCCCCTTCCATCGCCAGGAGGCCTGTTCCTCCTGGTCGGGGCAGCAGCGGGGCACCTCCAGCGAGGAGTAGCCGAGCAGGGTCGCGGAGACGACGCCGTCGCGTACGGCGAAGTCCCCGACGGTCTTCTTGTCAGCGGGGTCCACCAGGGTCGCCACGACCCGGGGTGCGGCCCCGCTCGCCTGTGTCAGGACGTAGATGCCGCCGGGCGGGGTGCCCGATCCGGCGGCGCAGTGCACCACGGCGACGGTTTCCGGCCGCCCGTCGCCGTCGAGATCGCCGGGGGCCTGCTTCGCGACGGTCGTCCCGGCTCCCCCGCACTCCAGCGGGAAGTCCACGCCGGCCGGGTCCGGGGCGGGCGCGGGGGCCTGCTGCGTGGTGGTCCGCTGCTCGGGGGCCGAGGCGGTCGCGGTGGCCGTACCGGACTCCCGCAGCCCGGCCATCGCGACGACCCCGGCCATCGCCGCGGCCGTGGCGAGCCAGTGCACCGGCTTGGCGGCGGTGTGGGCGAGGTCCGGGAGCGCGGAGGTCTGCACGCGGTATGTCTCCTGATGGTTCCTGGAAGCCCGATGAGGGGGTGGGAACACCTCCGAGGGGTGCCCAGCATCGTGCCACACCTCACACCCGGGCGGAACGGCGGGGTCTGGACGAACAGGCGTCTCAACGAAAAGGCGCCCCCGCGCAGTTCCCCGGTCGGTCGGGGAACTGCGCGGCGGCGCCGGTACGTTGCGGCGGGTCAGCCGCGGTCGGCGGCGGAGCCTCCGCGGCTCTGGCTGCCCGGACCCTCGTAGTCCTCACCGTAGGCGCCCTTGGAGGGGCGGCGGCGGCGCAGCGGCGGCTCGACGCCGTCCGCGAGGCGGCGGGCGGTGACCAGGAAGCCTGTGTGGCCGATCATCCGGTGGTCGGGGCGGACGGCAAGGCCCTCCACGTGCCAGTTGCGGATCATCGACTCCCAGGGCTGCGGTTCGGCGAAGCAGCCGATCTCGCGGATGGACTCGACGGTGCGCGAGAGCTGGGTGGTGGTGGCGACGTAGGCGCAGAGGATGCCGCCGGGCACCAGGGCCTTGGAGACGGCCTCCAGGCACTCCCAGGGGGCGAGCATGTCCAGCACGACGCGGTCGACGTCGGTGTCGGAGAGGTTGTCCTGGAGGTCGCCGACGGTCAGCTGCCAGGCCGGGTGCGGGGAGCCGAAGTAGCGCTCGACGTTCTGCTGGGCGATCTCGGCGAAGTCCTCGCGGCGCTCGTAGGAGTGCAGCATGCCCTGCTCACCGATGGCGCGCAGCAGGAAGGTGGAGAGCGATCCGGATCCGACCCCGGCCTCCACGACGCGGGCGCCGGGGAAGATGTCGGCGAAGGCCAGGATCTGGCCCGCGTCCTTGGGGTAGACCACGGCGGCACCGCGGGGCATGGACAGGACGTAGTCGGGGAGCAGGGGGCGCAGCGCGAGGTAGGCGACGTTTCCCGTGGTGCGGACAACACTGCCCTCGGGAGCACCGATCAGCTCGTCGTGCGGGAAAGAACCCTTGTGGGTGTGGAAGTTCTTTCCGGCTTCGAGCGTGAAGGTGTAGTGGCGGCCCTTGGGGTCGGTGAGCTGTACCTGGTCCCCGACCTTGAAGGGCCCACGTCGGCGGGCGGCACCGGTCGGTTCAGACATGTGACCAGCCTACCGGTGATTCCGGGGCCTCCTGCCGCCGCTCCCCCGCCAGGAGAGGGCTCAGGCGCCGGGGCGGGCCATGGCCTTGACGAAGGCGCGCTCCACGTCGGCGGTGGAGAGGACCCCGTAGATCTCGCCGGTCTCCTCGACGACCAGGTATTCGGTGGCGGGGGTGGCCTTGAGCCGGTCCAGGAGGGCTTCGCCGGCCAGTTCGGCGGGGATCTTCATGCCGTCGGTGAGGTCCTGGGCGAGGCCGCTGACGGCGACCCAGGGGCGGCGGTGTTCGGGGACGCCGACGATGGCGGCCTCGCGGACGACGCCCTTCGGATTGCCCTGTCCGTCGACGACGACCAGGGCGCGGGCGCCGGCTTCGTTGGCCCGGCGCAGCGCTTCGGAGAGCGGGGTGGCGGACTCGACGGGGACGGCGCGGCGGGTCAGGGTGCGGGCCCTCAGGTCGGGCAGGTGCTCGCGGAGGCGGGCCACGCGCAGGCTGTTCCCGGCGCCGGTCCAGATGATGCCGGCGAGGATCGCGGCGAGCAGGGCGTCCATGACGGTCTCGACGCCGCCGATGTCCTGGGCGCTGCCGCCGAGCGTCCCGGTGTGGGTGAGCAGGGGCAGTCCGATGAGGACGACGACGGCGAGGCCGCGGCCGACCCAGGCGGCGGCGATGGTGCCGCTCATGGGCTTGCCGGTGATCTTCCAGACGACGGCGCGGAGCATCCGGCCGCCGTCGAGCGGCAGGCCGGGCAGCAGGTTGAAGGCGGCCACGATGAGGTTGGAGATCATCAGGCCGGCGAGCAGGACGCCGGGGACCGTGCCGGGCTCGACGAGCTGCATCGCACCGTAGAAGACTCCGCCGAGGACCAGGGAGAGCAGCGGCCCGACGAAGGCGAGGACGAACTCGCGGCCGGGGGTCTCCGTCTCCTTCTCGATCTCCGAGACGCCGCCGAAGAACTGGAGCTGGATCCGGCGGACGGGGAGTTCGTAGCGCAGGGCGGCGACCGTGTGGGCCAGTTCGTGGACGAGCACGGAGGCGTAGAAGGCGATGGCGAAGAACAGGGCGACGAGGTAGCGGGCGCCGCCCAGCTCGGGCAGCACCCGGTCGAGCTGGCCGCCGAAGACCCAGGTGATCAGCGCGGCGACGACGAACCAGCTGGGGGCGACGTAGACGGGCACGCCGAAGGGCCGGCCCATGAGCAGGCCGCCGCCAGGCTCCGCGGGGCGTTTCGGCTTGCCGTTGCCGGGATCGGCGCCGGGGGGCGTTCCCCCTGCGCCGGGCTGCGGCCGCCCGCTGTCGCCGCTGTCGTCCACGGGATCCCTTCGGTTCGGTGAGAGGTCTGTGCCACGATCATGCAGTGTGCGAGGGTCTGCCGTCGATGGTATGCCGCTCGATGTCGGTGGCGGGCCGTAGGGTCTTCTGTCATGACTTCCGTGCCGCGGCCGCCGCAGCCGCCTTCGTCCCTGTCGCCGTCACGGGCGAGCGATTTCATGCGGTGTCCCCTGCTCTACCGCTTCCGGGTCATCGACAAGCTGCCGGAGAAGCCCAGCGAGGCGGCTACCCGCGGCACGCTGGTCCATGCGGTGCTGGAGCGGCTCTTCGACGCCCCGGCGGCCGACCGTACGGCGCCGAAGGCGCGGGCGTTGATCCCCGGCCAGTGGGACCGGCTGCTGGAGACGAAGCCGGAGCTGAGCGATCTGTTCGCCGGGGACGCCGAGGGCGAGCGGCTGACGCGGTGGCTGGGCGAGGCGGAGCAGCTGGTGGACCGGTGGTTCTCGCTGGAGGACCCGACGCGTCTCGAACCGGCCGAGCGCGAGATGTTCGTCGAGACGGAGCTGGAGTCGGGGCTGCGGCTGCGCGGGGTGATCGACCGGGTGGACATCGCGCCGAGCGGCGAGGTCCGGATCGTCGACTACAAGACGGGCAAGGCGCCGCGGCCGGAGTATTCCGAGGAGCCGCTGTTCCAGATGACGTTCTACGCGCTGGTGATCTGGCGGCTGAAGGGCGTGGTGCCGCGCCGCCTCCAGCTGGTCTATCTGGGCAGCGGGGACGTCATGACGTACGACCCGGTGGTGGCGGATCTGGAGCGGGTGGAGCGCAAGCTGCTGGCGCTGTGGGACGCGATCAGGCTGGCGACGGAGACCGGCGACTGGCGGCCCCGGCCGACGAAGCTGTGCGGCTGGTGCGACCACCAGGGGGTGTGTCCGGAATTCGGCGGGACTCCCCCGGTCTATCCGCTGTCGGTCCGCCCGGCGGATACGGGTGAGGATGACCAGGGCAGAATGGGACCGGTCCGGGCCGAGGCCGGCCGAGCCGTGGCCCTTGAGGGCCCTTAAGGAGTTCCTGTGGCGATCCGCGTCCTTCTGGTCGACGACCAGCCTCTGCTGCGCACCGGTTTCCGGATGATTCTGGAGGCCGAGGGCGATCTGGCGGTGGTCGGCGAGGCAGGTGACGGTCTGCAGGCCATCGATCAGGTGCGGGCGCTGCAGCCCGATGTGGTGCTGATGGACATCCGGATGCCGCGGATGGACGGGGTGGAGGCGACCCGTCAGATCACCGGCCCCGGCAAGGACGGTCCGGCGAAGGTGCTGGTGCTGACCACCTTCGATCTCGACGAGTACGTGGTGGAGGCGCTGCGTGCGGGGGCGAGCGGCTTCCTGCTGAAGGACGCTCCGGCGGCCGAGCTGGTGCAGGCGATCCGAGTGGTGGCGGCGGGCGAGGCGATGCTCGCGCCGAGCATCACGCGCCGGCTGCTCGACAAGTACGCGGACCATCTGCCGTCCGGCGAGGAGCCGGTGCCGGACGCCCTGCACACGCTGACGGACCGTGAGGTCGAGGTGCTGAAGCTGGTGGCGCGGGGGCTGTCCAACGCGGAGATCGCGGCGGATCTGTTCGTCAGCGAGACGACGGTCAAGACGCATGTGGGCCATGTGCTCACGAAGTTGGGCCTGCGCGACCGGGTGCAGGCCGCGGTGTACGCGTACGAGAGCGGGCTGGTGCGCCCCGGCGCGCAGTAGCGGTAGCGGTAGCGGCGCCGCTACGACACGCAGGAACACGACGACGCACGAAAGCCGTCCGGCCCGCACCTTTCCTCGTACGGAGGGTGCGGGCCGGACGGCTTCGCTGTCGGGGCTCAGGCGCTGGGCCGGTTGAGCTCCCAGAGCTGGAGTTCGGAGGTGGCGCTCACCGAGCGCTCGACCCCGGCGATCCCGTCGCGGGAGGCCACGTACTGCTTGCCCTGCCAGATCGGAAGCACCGGCACGTCGGTGGCGACGATGTCCTGGAGCTTCTCGTAGGTGGCGGAAGCGGCGGTGCGGTCGGCCTCGCGGCGGGACTGCGGGATGAGGACCTTCTCCGCCTCGCGGGACCGGTAGGGCGAGTTGAGGAAGTTGTTCGCGTCCAGGAAGGGCGCGGTGTAGTTGTCCGGGTCCGGGAAGTCGGGGAACCAGCCCATGCCGTAGGCCGCGTAGTCGCCGCGCTTCTGCTCGGGGCGGTACTTCGACCACTCCTTGCCCTGGACGGAGACGTCGAAGAGGCCGGACTTGTTCAGCTGCTGCTGGATCGCCTTGAACTCGGCGGCGGTGGCCGGACCGTAGTGGTCGTTCGTGTAGTGCAGGGTGAACTTCACCGGCGTGTCGATCCCGGCGGCGCGGAGGATCGCCGCGGCCTTGGCGGTGCTGGGCTCGCCGTACTTGTTGAAGAAGGCGTTGGTGTGCCCGGCGATGCTGGAGGGGATCAGCGAGTAGAGCGGTTCGGCGGTGGTGCCGTACACCTTGCCCGCGATCTGGCCCCGGTCGATGATCTGCGCCATGGCCTGCCGGACGGGCTTGTCGACCACGGGGTCCTTGGTGTTGAACCCGAGGTAGCTGATGGCCAGTCCGGGCAGCTCGGTGAGGTCGATGCCTTCCTTCGGCTCCACGAGCATGTCCTGGGCCTGCTCGGGCGACATCGCCCGGGTCATCAGGTGGATCTTGTCCTCGTCGAGCGCCTTGCCCATGGCCTCGGCGTCGGGGAAGAGGTCCATCTCGACCTTGTCGTTGAGGACCTTCAGCTCGCCCTTGTACGAGGGGTTCTTCTCGAAGGCGATCTTGGCGACCCGGCCGTTCTCGACCTCCGGCTTCATGGTGTACGGGCCGGAGCCGTCGACCTGGAAGCCCGCGCGTGCCGTCTTCGCCGGGTAGTCCGCCTTCGGGACGATGCCGGCGGCGGGGGTGGCGAGCTTGTACGGGAAGGTGGCGTCGGGCGTGTTCAGGTGGAAGATCACCTGGTCCTCGCCCTTGGTCTCGATCATGTCGATGTTGGCGAGCAGACCGACCGGCCCGCTGTCCGCGTCGATGTCGATGACGCGCTGGATGGAGTGCTTCACGTCCTCGGCGGTGACGGGCGTCCCGTCGGCGAAGGTGAGACCCGCGCGCAGGGTGCAGCGGTAGCTCTCGTTCGCGGTGTCGGTGAAGGTGCAGCTGCGGGCGGCCTCGGGGACCGGCTCGCCGCCGCCGTTGGGCACCGTGGTGAGCGTCTGCACGGTCTGCCGCAGGACGTTCCAGACGCCCGCGTCGTAGGCGACGGCCGGGTCGAGCGGCGCGGGGTTCTCCTTCGAGGCCACGACCTGGTCCGTGGTGCCGACGACGATGGCCCCCTTGCCACCGGCGCCGCTGTCCGTGCTGCCGCAGGCGGCGAGCACGGGGGCGAGCAGGCCGACCACGGCCGGCAGCACCAGGGTCTTGCGGTTCATCTGGACGTTCTCCCTCATCCCGGCAGGTGAGGAATCCAAGTTAGTAGCCGTGGGTGGCCCCTCCGACCGTCCGACGGGCGGCTCGCGCTCCCCCGGCGACCGGCAGGGCCGACATACGATCATCATTGCGGACAGCCCACCCGATCCCGGCGGCCCGCTGGTCACTCCCAGGTGACGAAGGTCACTCGCCCACCCTCTTCACATATGAGCCCCGCGACTGATCCACATCCACGGAACGCTGCCGGAACGCACACGGAGGGGAGCAGGAAATCCACCGTTCGTTCACAAGTCGGCGCTCGTGCTCCGCTCAGCCCGTCCCGCTCGATCCGGTGATGAGTCCCCGCAGGAAGGCGAGGTCGACCTCTTCGAGGGAGCCGACGACCACGCGTCCGGCCGCCGGTGCGATGGGGGCGACGGACGGCACGGCGACGACCCGGCAGCCGGCGGCCTCGGCGGCGGCCACACCGGTCGCGGTGTCCTCGATGACGGCGCAGCGCCAGGGGTCGGCACCGAAGCCCGCGGCGGCGGTGAGGTAGGGCTCGGGGTGGGGCTTGGTCCGGGCGACCTCGTCGCCCGCGACGGTGAGCGCGAAGTGGTGGTGGCCGACCGAGTCCAGCACCCGGTCGATGATGCGGCGGTGGGAGGCCGAGACGAGCGCGGTGGGCACCTCGTAGGCGGCCAGTTCGGCGAGCAGCCGCTCCGCCCCGGGCATCAGCGGCACACCGCGGCTGATGCGGCTCTCGAATCCGTCGTTGAGCAGGACGGTCAGCTCGTCCAGCCGGATGTCGGCGCCGGTGACGTCGATGAGGTAGCCGGCGCTGCGGGTCATCGGACCGCCGACGACCACGTCCCGCCAGGCCTCCTCCAGCCGGTGCCCGAGGCCGGCGAAGACCTCTTTCTCCACGTCCCACCAGAAGCCCTCGGTATCGACCAGGGTTCCGTCCATGTCGAGAAGGACCGCCTGCAGGGCGGCGCCTTCGGCCGTGCGGGTCAAGGACGCGGGGACCGTACTGGTCATCCGGCACACCTTCCGTAAGGGACGAGAAGGCCGGCCGCCATTCCCAGAAGTGGGAGGGCGACCGGCCTGCACTGGACCGACCAGTGTACGACGTGTCCGGCCGCGGTGCGCGAAGGGCGCGGGACCGCAGCGGGAATACGGGGGTTACCGGGCGTTGAAGTATTTGGCCTCGGGGTGGTGGATGACGATGGCGTCGGTGGACTGCTCGGGGTGGAGCTGGAACTCCTCGGAGAGGTGCACGCCGATCCGCTCCGGCTGGAGAAGGTCGGCGATCTTGGCCCGGTCCTCCAGGTCCGGGCACGCCCCGTAACCGAGCGAGAACCGTGCGCCGCGGTACTTCAGCGCGAACATGTCCTCGACGTCCGCCGGGTCCTCCCCGGCGAAGCCGAGCTCGCTGCGGACCCGGGCGTGCCAGTACTCGGCGAGCGCCTCGGCGAGCTGGACGGAGAGGCCGTGCAGCTCCAGGTAGTCGCGGTAGGAGTTGGCGGCGAACAGCTCGGCGGTGGCCTCGCCGATCCGGGAGCCGACGGTGACGATCTGGAGGCCGATCACATCGGTCTCGCCGGACTCCTCGGGACGGAAGAAGTCGGCGAGGCAGAGGCGGCGGCCGCGGCGCTGGCGCGGGAAGGTGAAGCGGGTGCGCTCGGAGCCGTCCTCGTGGAGGAGGATCAGGTCCTCGCCCTTGGAGACGCAGGGGAAGTAGCCGTAGACGACGGCGGCTTCCAGGAGGTTGTTGGACTGGAGGTGGTCGAGCCAGCCGCGCAGGTGCGGGCGCCCCTCGGTCTCCACCAGCTCCTCGTACGTCGGTCCGTCGCCGGTCCTGGCTTGCTTGAGGCCCCACTGGCCCTTGAACAGGGCGCCCTCGTCGAGCCAGGAGGCGTACTCCTTGAGCGGGATGCCCTTGATGACGCGGGTGCCCCGGAACGGCGGCTCGGGGATGGGGTTGGTGACGGAGACGTCCGAGCGCACCGAGCCCTCGGGCTCCTCGACCTCCAGCACCGCCGCGACGTCCTTCTTCGGCACCCGGCGCTGCTTCAGCTCGGGCAGGACCGCGCCCGGCACCCCGCGCTTGACGCCGATGAGCGCGTCCATGAGGCGCAGGCCCTCGAAGGCGTCGCGGGCGTAGCGGACCTCGCCCTCGTAGATCTCGTGCAGGTCCTGCTCGACGTAGGCCCTGGTCAGCGCGGCGCCGCCGAGGATGACCGGGAAGTCCGCGGCCATCTTGCGCTGGTTCAGCTCCTGGAGGTTCTCCTTCATGATCACGGTGGACTTCACCAGGAGACCGGACATGCCGATGACGTCGGCGCGGTGCTCCTCGGCGGCTTCCAGGATCGCGGAGACGGGCTGCTTGATGCCGAGGTTGACGACGTTGTAGCCGTTGTTGGAGAGGATGATGTCGACGAGGTTCTTGCCGATGTCGTGGACGTCACCGCGGACGGTGGCGAGCACGATGGTGCCCTTGCCGTCGTCGTCGGTCTTCTCCATGTGCGGCTCCAGGTGGGCCACCGCGCTCTTCATGACCTCGGCGGACTGGAGGACGAACGGCAGCTGCATCTGGCCGGAGCCGAACAGCTCGCCGACGACCTTCATGCCTTCCAGCAGCGTGTTGTTGACGATGTCGAGGGCCGGGGTGTCCTCGAGGGCCTCGTCGAGGTCGGCCTCCAGGCCGTTCTTCTCGCCGTCGATGATGCGGCGCTGGAGCCGCTCGTCCAGCGGGAGGGCCATCAGCTCCTCTGCCTTGCCCGCCTTCATCGACTTCATGTTGACGCCCTCGAACAGCTCCATGAGCTTCTGGAGGGGGTCGTAGCCCTCGGCGCGGCGGTCGTAGATCAGGTCGAGGGCGACCTTGACCTGCTCCTCCTCCAGCCGGGCGATCGGCAGGATCTTCGAGGCGTGCACGATCGCGGAGTCCAGGCCCGCCTTGACGCACTCGTCGAGGAAGACGGAGTTCAGCACGACGCGGGCGGCCGGGTTGAGGCCGAAGGAGATGTTGGAGAGGCCCAGGGTGGTCTGGACGTCGGGGTGGCGCTTCTTCAGCTCGCGGATGGCCCCGATGGTGGCGATGCCGTCGCCGCGGGACTCCTCCTGGCCGGTGCAGATGGTGAAGGTCAGGGTGTCGATGAGGATGTCCGACTCGCGGATGCCCCAGTTGGTGGTCAGGTCCTCGATCAGCCGCTCGGCGATGGCGACCTTGTGCTCGATCGTGCGGGCCTGGCCCTCCTCGTCGATCGTCAGGGCGATCAGGGCGGCGCCGTGCTCGGCGGCCAGGGCGCTGACCTGCGCGAAGCGGGACTCGGGGCCGTCGCCGTCCTCGAAGTTCACCGAGTTCAGCACGGCCCGGCCGCCGAGCTTCTCCAGACCGGCGCGCAGGACGGGCAGCTCGGTGGAGTCCAGCACGATCGGCAGGGTGGAGGCGGTGGCGAAGCGGCCGGCCAGCTCCGCCATGTCGGCGACGCCGTCGCGGCCCACGTAGTCGACGCAGAGGTCGAGCATGTGGGCGCCCTCGCGGATCTGGTCGCGGGCCATCTCCACGCAGTCGTCCCAGCGGGCCTCCAGCATGGCCTCGCGGAACTTCTTGGAGCCGTTGGCGTTGGTGCGCTCCCCGATGGCCAGGTAGGCGGTGTCCTGGCGGAAGGGGATGTGCTGGTAGAGGGAGGCCGCACCGGGCTCGGGACGCGGGTCGCGCTCGGTCGGGGTCAGCTCGCGGGCGCGGTCGACGACGGCCCTCAGGTGCTCGGGGGTCGTACCGCAGCAGCCGCCGATGAGGGAGAGCCCGTAGTCCCGGACGAAGTGCTCCTGGGAGTCGGCGAGACCCTCGGGGCCGAGCGGGAAGTGCGCGCCGTCCTTGGTGAGGACGGGAAGTCCGGCGTTGGGCATGCACATCAGGGGCGTACGGGAGTGGCGGGCGAGGTAGCGCAGGTGCTCGCTCATCTCGTCCGGGCCGGTCGAGCAGTTCAGCCCGATCAGGTCGATGCCCAACGGCTCCAGGGCGGTCAGGGCCGCGCCGATCTCGGAGCCCAGCAGCATGACGCCGGTCGTCTCGAAGGCGAGGGAGCAGATCAGCGGCACCTGGAGGCCGAGGGCGTCCATCGCCCGGCGCGCGCCGATGATGCTGGACTTGGTCTGCAGCAGGTCCTGGGTGGTCTCGACGATCAGCGCGTCGGAGCCGCCCGCGAGGAGTCCCTCGGCGTTCTTCTGGTAGCCGTCGCGCAGGATGTCGTACGTGGTGTGGCCGAGCGAGGGCAGCTTGGTGCCGGGGCCGATCGAGCCGAGGACCCAGCGCTGGCGGCCGTCCTTCGCGCCGAACTCGTCGGCGACCTCGCGGGCGATCCGGGCGCCGGACTCGGAGAGCTCGAAGATCCGGTCGGCGATCTCGTACTCGTTGGCGGCGGAGTGGTTCGCGCCGAAGGTGTTGGTCTCGACGCAGTCGACGCCGACCGCGAAGTACTCCTCGTGGACCGAGCGGACGATGTCGGGCCGGGTGATGTTGAGGATCTCGTTGCAGCCTTCGAGGTTCTCGAAGTCCTCCAGCGTGGGGTCCTGTGCCTGGAGCATGGTGCCCATCGCCCCGTCGGCCACCACCACGCGGGTGGCGAGTGCCTCTCGGAGTGCGTCTGCGCGGGTCCGGCTGTCGGCGGCGGATGTCGGCAACGAGGCCATGGATGATCTCCCAGGGATGCGACGGCTGTCGGCTTTGCGTCCTTCTTGGGGAAGGCGCACCTCGCCAGCGTAGCCGGACGCCGTCCGGGACCGTAGGGGCGTCCAGAGGACGGACCCCGTACGGACTGCATGCTGTGCCGGGGGCGACGCGTGCGGCCGGGTGGCGGAGACTTTCCTCCGGAGTCCGGCGCAGGTCGGCATCGACCGATAGTGTTCAGCATTGTCGAACCGAGGTGGAGGAGTACGGCGCGATGGCCAAGAACATCCAGTCGCTGGAGCGGGCGGCCGCGATGCTGCGTCTGCTGGCGGGCGGCGAGCGCCGGCTCGGGCTCTCCGACATCGCCTCCTCGCTGGGGCTGGCCAAGGGCACCGCGCACGGCATTCTGCGCACGCTCCAGCTGGAGGGCTTCGTCGAGCAGGACGCGGCGTCGGGCCGCTACCAGCTGGGCGCGGAGCTGCTGCGCCTCGGCAACAGCTATCTGGACGTCCACGAGCTGCGGGCGCGCGCCCTGGTCTGGACGGACGACCTGGCCCGCTCCAGCGGCGAGAGCGTCCACCTCGGGGTGCTGCACCAGCACGGTGTGCTGATCGTCCACCACGTCTTCCGGCCCGACGACAGCCGCCAGGTACTGGAGGTCGGGGCGATGCAGCCGCTGCACTCCACGGCGCTGGGCAAGGTGCTGTCCGCGTACGACCCGGTGGCGCACAGCGAGGTCATGGAGGCGGAGCGCCGCCCCTTCACCGGGCGCACCGTCACCGAGGCCGAGGCGTTCGAGTCGATGCTCGACCTGATCCGGGCCCAGGGCTGGGCGGCCGACGCCGAGGAGACCTGGGAGGGCGTCGCCGCCGTGGCCGCCCCCGTGCACGACCGGCGCAGGATGCCGGTGGGCGCGGTCGCCGTGACCGGCGCGGTGGAGCGCGTGGCCCCGGGCGGCACGCTGCGCCCCGAGCTGATCGCGGCCGTACGGGACTGCGCCCGCGCGGTCTCCCGGGATCTGGGCGCCGGGCGCTTCTGACGGCCCGCACGGCCCGACCCCTCGGCTTCCCCCGCGACGGGCGCCGCCCCGTACGCACGGCTCCCGCCCACCGCCGGTAACGATCCCGTCGCGCACCGAGTCGTGGGCCACAGAACCCTTGACGCTTCCTTCACTTCGGGGAAACACTGCCGTTCAACGGTCGGCATTGTCGAACGCCTAACGGCAATACGCGTTAGGGTGTGACAGTGCCAAGGGCCGGTCAAGCCCTTACAGGTGGGTTGCCCACGCTTCGTGGATACCCACCTGGGGCGCGGAACACCGGCGGGACCGGTGATCCGCTCTCCCCTGGACGAAGGACAAAGGAGTCGCGGGTGTCCAGCTCCGACATTTTCATCGGCGAGACCATAGGTACCGCCGTACTCATCCTGCTCGGCGGCGGTGTCTGTGCCGCCGTCACGCTGAAGCGCTCGAAGGCCCGGGACGCGGGCTGGCTCGCCATCACCTTCGGGTGGGGCTTCGCCGTGCTGACCGGCGCGTATCTGGCCGGCGGCCCATCGGGCGCCCACCTCAACCCCGCGGTCACGGTCGGCCTGGCCATCCAGGGCGGCACGGAGTGGGGCAACGTCCCCCTCTACCTCGGTTCGCAGCTGCTCGGCGCGATGATCGGCGCCCTGCTGGTCTGGGCGGTCTACTACGGCCAGTTCCACGCCCACCTGACCGACCCGGAGATCGTCGGGACCAAGTCCACCGACGAGGGCATGGTCGACCAGACCGCCGCCCCGAAGGCCGGCCCGGTGCTCGGGATCTTCTCCACCGGTCCGGAGATCCGCAACGGCGTCCAGAACGTCATCACCGAGATCATCGCGACGGCCGTGCTGGTCCTGGCGATCCTGACCCAGGGCCTCAACGACGGGGGCAACGGCATCGGCGTGCTCGGCGCGCTGATCACCGCCCTGGTCGTGGTCGGCATCGGCCTCTCGCTCGGCGGCCCGACCGGCTACGCCATCAACCCGGTCCGCGACCTCGGTCCGCGCATCGTGCACTCCCTGCTGCCGCTGCCCAACAAGGGTGGTTCGGACTGGGGCTACGCGTGGGTACCCATCGTGGGTCCGCTCGTCGGCGGCGCACTCGCCGGCGGGCTCTACAACCTCGCCTTCGCCTAGCCGCTCGCTCATCACCTCACAGACTTCCGGGAGCACACCGTGACCGACGCACACACCACCGGCACCCATGGCACCGGGCCGTTCATCGCGGCCATCGACCAGGGCACCACCTCCAGCCGCTGCATCGTCTTCGACAAGGACGGCCGGATCGTCTCCGTCGACCAGAAGGAGCACGAGCAGATCTTCCCGAAGCCGGGCTGGGTCGAGCACGACGCGACCGAGATCTGGGAGAACGTCCAGGAGGTCGTCGCCGGGGCCATCGTCAAGGCCGGCATCACCTCCGCCGACGTCAAGGCGATCGGCATCACCAACCAGCGCGAGACCACGCTGATGTGGGACAAGAACACCGGTGAGCCGGTGCACAACGCCCTGGTCTGGCAGGACACCCGTACCGACGCGCTCTGCAAGGAGCTCGGCCGCAACGTGGGCCAGGACCGGTTCCGCCGCGAGACCGGGCTGCCGCTCGCCTCGTACTTCGCCGGACCCAAGGTCCGCTGGCTGCTCGACAACGTCGAGGGGCTGCGCGAGCGCGCCGAGGCCGGCGACATCCTCTTCGGCACCATGGACTCCTGGGTCATCTGGAACCTCACCGGCGGCACCGACGGCGGCGTGCACGTCACCGACGTCACCAACGCCTCGCGCACCCTGCTGATGAACCTCCACACGATGGCGTGGGACGAGAAGATCCTCTCCTCCATCGGCATCCCGGCGGCGGTCCTCCCCGAGATCCGCTCCTCCGCCGAGGTGTACGGCCACGCCAAGGGCGGCATCCTCGACGGCGTGCCCGTCGCCTCCGCGCTCGGTGACCAGCAGGCGGCCCTTTTCGGCCAGACCTGTTTCGCCGAGGGCGAGGCCAAGTCCACGTACGGCACCGGCACCTTCATGCTGATGAACACCGGTGGCACCCCGGTGAACTCGTACAACGGGCTGCTCACCACCGTCGGCTACCAGATCGGCGACAAGCCCCCGGTGTACGCGCTGGAGGGCTCCATCGCGGTCACCGGTTCGCTGGTGCAGTGGATGCGCGACCAGATGGGCCTGATCAAGTCGGCCGCCGAGATCGAGACCCTGGCCTCCTCGGTCGAGGACAACGGCGGCGCGTACTTCGTGCCCGCCTTCTCCGGCCTGTTCGCCCCCTACTGGCGCCCCGACGCCCGTGGGGTCATCACCGGTCTCACCCGTTACGTCACCAAGGCGCACATCGCCCGTGCCGTCCTGGAGGCCACCGCCTGGCAGACCCGCGAGATCAGCGACGCCATGACGAAGGACTCCGGCGTCGAGCTGACCGCGCTCAAGGTCGACGGCGGCATGACGTCCAACAACCTGCTGATGCAGACGCTCGCCGACTTCCTGGACGCGCCCGTGGTGCGCCCGATGGTCGCCGAGACCACCTGCCTCGGCGCCGCCTACGCCGCCGGTCTCGCCGTCGGCTTCTGGCCGGACACCGACGCGCTGCGCGCCAACTGGCGCCGGGCCGCCGAGTGGACACCCCGCATGGACGCGGACACCCGTGCCCGCGAGTACAAGAGCTGGCTCAAGGCCGTCGAACGGACCATGGGCTGGGTCGAGGACGAAGAAAGCTGACGAGGAGCATCACCATGACCACCCTGCAGAGCGTTCCCGCCCTCGGAACGCACCCGGCCTCCGGCTCGCTGCCGAGCCGCGCCGAGACCCGGGACCAGCTGTCCCGGGCCACGTACGACCTCCTGGTCATCGGCGGCGGCATCCTGGGCATCTCCACCGCCTGGCATGCCGCGCAGTCCGGGCTGCGGGTGGCTCTGGTGGACGCCGGCGCCATAGCCCGCGCCCCCACCACCCCCACCACCAACCACCACCCCCGCCGGCGGGGCGACCACCCCACCCGCGCGGGGGAGCAGGGGGCGGGGGACCACATAGAGCCCCCCCCCGGGGGCCCCCCCGGGGGC
>NZ_JAFEUF010000027.1:0-13156 GCF_016901035.1 Streptomyces durocortorensis | reverse complement strand
TCTGTCGTCCCCCCACTTACCAAATAAACCCCCCCCCAAAACCTCTCCCCCCGGCGCCGGCGTTTCGGGGGGGGGGGGGGGGGGGGGGCCCGCGGCCCACTGCCCCGGCGCCACCTCCTCCGCCTCCTCCAAGCTCCTCCACGGCGGTCTGCGCTACCTCCAGACCGGCGCGGTGAAGCTGGTCGCGGAGAACCACTTCGAGCGCCGCGCGGTCTCCCGCGAGGTGGCCCCGCACCTGGCCAACCCGCTCACCTTCTACCTGCCCGTCTACAAGGGCGGCCCGCACGGCGCGGCCAAGCTCGGCGCGGGCGTCTTCGCCTACTCCGCGCTCTCCGCGTTCGGCGACGGCGTCGGCCACGTCATCTCGCCGACCAAGGCCCAGCGCGACGTCCCCGAGCTGCGTACGGACGACCTGAAGGCGGTCGCGGTCTACCGCGACGACCAGATGAACGACGCCCGCATGGCGCTGATGACGGTCCGCGCGGCCGTCGACGCGGGCGCGGTCGTCCTCAACCACGCGGCCGTCACCGGGCTCCGCTTCACCCGGGGCCGGGTCACCGGCGCCGAGCTGAAGGACAGCACCGACGGCACCGAGTTCGGCGTCGACGCCCGCCTCGTGCTCAACGCCACCGGCCCCTGGGTCGACCACCTGCGGAAGATGGAGGACCCGAACGCGGCCCCCTCCATCCGCCTCTCCAAGGGCGCCCACCTGGTCCTCAAGCGGACCCGGCCGTGGCGGGCGGCGCTGGCCACCCCGATCGACAAGTACCGCATCACGTTCGCGCTGCCGTGGGAGGACATGCTGCTCCTCGGCACGACGGACGAGGAGTACGAGGGCGACCCGGCGGACGTCTCGGTGACCGAGGCCGACACCGCGCAGATCCTCGACGAGGCGGCATTCTCGATCAAGGACCAGCAGCTGTCGCGCGACCTGATCACCTACTCCTTCGCCGGTCTGCGGGTGCTGCCCGGCGGGCCCGGCGACACCTCCAAGGCCAAGCGCGAGACGGTCGTCACCGAGGGCCGCGGCGGGATGCTGTCGGTCGCGGGCGGCAAGTGGACGACCTTCCGCCACATCGGCCGTACGGTGATGAACAAGCTGGCCGCCCTGCCCGGGCACCCGCTGGCCGAGGACATGGAGCCGATGAACCGGCTGCCGCGGAAGCTGCCGCTCCCCGGTATCGCCAACCCGAACGCGGTCGCCCACCGGCTGCTCATCGACGGCCCGGCGCCCGGCCCGCGCATGGCCCCGGACACCGCCCGGCACCTGGCCACGCACTACGGCTCGCTCGCCTTCGACATCGCCCGGCTGGCGAACGAGAACCCGGAGCTGGCCGAGCGCGTCCACCCGGACGCCCCGGAGATCTGGGCGCAGGTCGCCTACGCCCGCGACCACGAGTGGGCCGAGACGGCGGACGACGTGCTGCGCCGCCGGACCACGCTGACGATCCGGGGCCTGGCGACGGACGACGTCCGCGACGGCGTCGAGAAGCTGCTGGCCGACCGGGACTGATCCACCGATCCACCCCCCACGGGTACGCGGACGGGGGCGGCTTCCTCGCGGGAGCCGCCCCCGTCCGCGTACCCGCAGGCACCGAGCCGGTGCCACACTCCTGCCACACGGGTGCAATGTGCCGCGAGGACAGTGGAGTCCATGCGATTCTCCGTGCTCTCCCTGATCGGCCACGACCCGCACCCGCTGACCGGTGAACTCGTCCCGGCCGCCGACCGGTTCGAGGAGGTGATCGACACCGCGACGATCGCGGAACGGCTCGGCTTCGACGCGTACTCCGTCGGCGAACGGCACGCCGGGGCCTTCCTCTCCTCCAGCCCGAGCGTGGTGCTGGGCGCCATCGCGGCCCGTACGAGCACCATCCGGCTGCTCACCGGCGTGACCGTCGTCGCGATCCTCGACCCGGTCCGGGTGGCGGAGGACTTCGCGACGCTCGACCAGATCTCCCGGGGCCGGATCGAACTGGTCGTCGGCAAGGGCGCGGAGGCGGGCCACTTCGACCTGTTCGGTCTGGAGGAGGAGCGGCAGTGGGACCTCCAGAAGGAGAAGTACGAGCTGCTGCGCCGGCTGTGGAGCGAGGAAGGCGTGGACTGGGAGGGCGAGTTCCGGCCGCCGCTGAAGAACGTGACGACGGTGCCGCGCCCGTACGCGGGTGTGCTGCGTATCTGGCACGGCTCGGCGACCAGCCTCAACTCTCCCGAGCTGGCGGCCAAGCACGGCGACCCGCTGTTCACGGCCAACGCCATCCAGCCCCGTGAGGCGTACGCGAAGCTCATCGCGCACTACCGGGAGCGGTTCGAGGCGTACGGGCACGATCCTGCGGACGCGAAGGTCGCGGCGGGATCGGGCGGGCTGCTCATCGCGGACAGCTCGCAGGCGGCCGTGGAGCGTTACAAGGAGCTGTACGAGGCGAAGGTGCGGCAGACCTTCAAACCGCATCTGGCGGGCAGGGCCGGCTACAACACCCCGTTCCGCACGATCGAGGAGGCGATCGAGGGCGGCCCGCAGCTGATCGGCAGTCCGCAGCAGATCATCGACAAGATCCTCGGCTGGCACGAGGTCTACCGCCACGACCTCCAGTCGATCACCGTGGACGGCTTCGGGCTCGGCCGGCCGGAGCAGGTGGAGACGCTCCAGCGGTTCGCGGAGGAGATCGCCCCGGTGGTGCGGCGGGAGGCGCCGTCCTCGCTGCGGTACTGATCGAACAGTGTTCACCCGGCCGTGCAAGAGGGCTGCGGCCGGGGGCCCGGGAAGCCGTAAGGTTGCTCCGTACGTATGGAGACATCGGAAGGAGGCCCGGGTGATCGAGCTCGAGTCGGTGCCCGAGCTGGTCGACCCGGTCATGGTGGCCGCGTTCGAAGGCTGGAACGACGCCGGGGACGCCGCCTCCACAGCGGTCGGTCATCTGGACCGGGAGTGGAAGGGCGAGGTGTTCGCGGCGCTGGACGCCGAGGACTACTACGACTTCCAGGTCAACCGGCCCACGGTGTGGCTGGACGGCAACACGCGGAAGATCACCTGGCCGACGACGCGCCTGTCCGTGGTGCGGGTGGGCGGCGACAAGCCCCGCGATCTGGTCCTGGTGCGCGGCATCGAACCGTCCATGCGCTGGCGGTCGTTCTGCAACGAGATCCTCGGCTTCGCCCATGAGCTGGGCGTCGAAATGGTCGTCATCCTCGGCGCGTTGCTCGGCGACACCCCGCACACCCGGCCGGTGCCGGTGAGCGGGGTCACCTCCGACGCGGACCTGGCGCGGACGATGGACCTGGAGGAGACGCGGTACGAGGGCCCCACCGGCATCGTCGGGGTCCTCCAGGAGGCGTGCACGCACGCCGGGGTGCCCGCGGTCAGCCTGTGGGCGGCGGTCCCGCACTATGTGTCGCAGCCGCCGAACCCGAAGGCGACACTGGCGCTGCTGAACCGCCTCGAGGACCTGATCGGGCTGCGCATCCCGCTGGGCGAACTGCCCGAGGACGCGCGGGCCTGGCAGCTCGGGGTGGACCAGCTGGCCTCGGAGGACAGCGAGGTCGCGGAGTACGTGCAGACGCTGGAGGAGGCGCGGGACACCGCGGAGCTGCCCGAGGCGTCCGGCGAGGCCATCGCCCGGGAGTTCGAGCGGTATCTGCGCCGGCGGGACGGCGGTCCCGGGCAGGGGCCGGGCGGCCATGCCACGGAGAGCGGGGACGGGTCGTATCTGCGCGATCCCTCCAGCGGCCGCACCCGCCCGCCGAAACCGCCGCGTCCGGAGACGGGCCGGGGAAAGAAGCCTGAGGACAAGGGACCTGACGAGGCGTCGGATCCCGAGGGCGAGGGAGGCTCCGGCGACCGTCCCGAGGAGGACTGACCGGAGCGGTCACGCACAGCGGAGCGGGGGGCGGGAGACGATCCCGTGCGGCGCTCCGGTTTTCCGCGTCCCGTACGGCTCAGGCGCAGTGGAACTTCGCCGCCGCCCAGTCGCCGTGGTCGCCCGTCTTGGACCCGTTGGTGTCGGTGACCTTCAGCCGCACCTGGCGTACGCCGTCGAGCTTCACGTCCGTCGGCACGGTCGCCGAGGCGCCGGTCAGCTTCGGTGAGGTCCACAGCACCTTGCCGTCGCCCTCCACGGAGAACGCGACCTCTCCGTAGCCGTCGATCTCGTCGTCGATCCCGACGTCGGCCGTGAACGCGGTGCAGCGGCCACCGAGATGGACGGCGATGTCGGAGTCGGCGTGGGTGCCGATCCCCTTCTCGTACGTCTTCCCGGCGAGAACGGCACGGAGTTGGGGTGGCCGCCGTCGTCCCAGTTGTAGTCGACGGCGACCTCGACGGTCTTGTCGCGGTGGGTGGTGTTGCCGCGGCCGTTCTGCATCCCGGCCCCGTAGAACTGTTCCTTCGCGCCCCGGGCCAGTGTCTGGACGGTCTGCTCGCCGGTCCAGCTGAGGCCTTCGTCTCGGACCAGATGCGGCTGCCGTCCGCCCGGTGCAGGGCGAAGCGCAGCGGCTTCTTGTAGGCCCGCAGAAGGACCTAGCCGGTCGACAGCTCGTAGCGGTCGCCGAGCTCCTTCCAGCGGGTCCGGGGCGGCTCGCCCTGCGGCAGGACGATGTCGTCGCCGGTGGGGTCGGTGAACTTCCCGTCCGGGGCGAGCTCGATGCGGAAGGTCTCGTCCGAGACGAAGCTGACGCGGGCCTCGGCCTGCCCGGCGGTCAGCCGGTAGACCGCCCCGTCCGCGCGGAAGCCGGTCACGTCCCCGACGGTGATGGTCTCGGTGCTCTCCGGCGGGGCCTCGTCGGCGTGGGCCCCGCCGGGCCCCATGAGGGCCGCGAGCAGTCCGAGCAGCACATGAACATGGACAAAAAGGAACCGGCCCCGAACTTCGTAGAGAAGTCCGAGGCCGGTTCGAGCCATCGGGCGGGCGGCGGAACCCCTACAGCGCGACCCCCAGCAGGGCGTCGACCGTACGCGAGACGACGCCAGGCGCACCCTCGTCCGTGCCGCCCTCCGCGCCCTGGAGCGCGGCCCAGCGGTCCACCGCGGCGAGCGCGGCGGGGCTGTCCAGGTCGTCGGCGAGGGCTTCGCGGACCTCCTCGACCAGCGCGTCGGCGGACGGCCCGTCGGGGCGCGAGACGGCGGCCCGCCAGCGCGCGAGGCGCTCGACGGCGTCGGCCAGCACCTGGTCGGTCCACTCCCAGTCGGAGCGGTAGTGGCGGGAGAGGAGGGCGAGCCGGATGGCCGCCGGATCCACGCCGTCGCGGCGCAGCGCCGAGACGAAGACCAGGTTGCCGCGCGACTTGGACATCTTCTCGCCGTCCAGGCCGACCATGCCGGCGTGGACGTAGGCCTGGGCGAACGGGTGCTCGCCGGTCAGCGCCTGGGCGTGCGAGGCGCCCATCTCGTGGTGCGGAAAGGCGAGGTCGGAGCCGCCGCCCTGGATGTCGAAGCCCATGCCGAGGTGGTCCAGCGCGATGGCGACGCACTCGATGTGCCAGCCGGGGCGGCCCTCGCCGAGCGAGCCCCCGTCCCAGCTCGGCTCGCCCGGGCGGGCGGCCATCCAGAGCATCGGGTCCAGCGGGTTCTTCTTTCCGGGGCGCTCGGGGTCGCCTCCGCGCTCGGCGGAGAGCAGGCGCATCGCCTCGGCGTCGAGGCCGGAGACCTCGCCGAAGTGCGGGTCGGCGTCGACGGAGAAGTAGGTGTCGCCGTCCAGGTCGTAGGCGGCGCCCGCGTCCCGGAGGCGTTCGACCAGGGGCACGATGCCCGGTATGGCCTCGACCGCTCCGATGTAGTGCTGCGGGGGCAGCATCCGCAGAGCGGTCATGTCCTCGCGGAAGAGAGCCGTCTCGCGCTCCGCGAGCTCGGTCCAGTCCTGACCGTCGCGCACGGCCCGCTCCAGCAGCGGATCGTCCACGTCGGTCACGTTCTGGACGTAGTGAACCTGCCGCTTGGTGTCGAGCCACACGCGCTGAACGAGGTCGAACGCGTTGTAGGTCGCCGCATGACCCATGTGGGTCGCGTCGTACGGCGTGATGCCGCAGACGTAGATGCGGGCGACGGGACCGGGGTCAAGGGTGATCCGTCCGCCGGTCGCGGTGTCGTGGATCCGAAGGTCGCGGCCCTTGCCGGGCAGGGCGGGGACCTCAGAAGCGGGCCAGGCATGCATGTCATGAGCGTAACCGGACGATGCTTCCGGATACGAACCGGCACCGGAAACCTGTCCGAAGAGGCACTCTTGCGTGAAACCTCCGGCGGGCGGTAGGCGCGCCGCCTCCGCGCTACACGGGCGGCCAGGGGATGGGCGGCCACTGGCCGCTCGGCCGCGGGTGCACGGCGCTCTTGAGCAGCCCGTCGACCCGCTCCCGCAAGGCCTCCAGCTCGGCCGGTGTGATGAGTTCGGCCATCCGGGTGGCGAGGGCGGCGCCCGGCGCCAGCTCGGCGGCGAGCCGGCCCAGCACCGCCAGGGCCTCCTCGGTGAGCGGTTCGCCCGCCCAGCCCCAGAGCAGGGTCCGCAGCTTGTCATCGGCGTTGAAGGTGACGCCGTGGTCGATGCCGAAGAGGCGTCCGCCGGGCGCGGGCAGCAGATGGCCGCCCTTGCGGTCGCCGTTGTTGATCACCGCGTCCAGCACCGCGAGCCGCCTCAGCCGGGGATCGTCCGCGTGCACGAGCAGCGCGGTCTTCCCCTCCCCCACGTCCGCGAAGCCCACGGCCTTCCAGCCGTCGCCCGGCTCCTCGTCCTCGACGAGCGCCAGCAGCTCGGGGGCGTCCTCGCCGTCCTCGGGGCCGTCGATCCAGAGCTGGACCATGCCCTGCCCGTACGGCCCGTCCCGCAGCACGGTCGGCGGGACGAGGTCCCAGCCGGTCGCCCGGGAGATCTCGTACGCGGCGACCTCCCGCTGGGCGAGCGTCCCGTCGGGGAAGTCCCAGAGCGGCTGCTCGCCGGCGACCGGCTTGTACGCGCAGGTGCGCTCCTCGCCGTCGTACGCCACCGTGCAGTGCAGCACCGCGTTGGACGCCCCGCCGACCTGTCCGAGGACGGTGAGCGCCCCCTCGCCGAGCAGGGCGAGCAGCTCGGTGTCCGTCAGGCTCCGCGACGGTATCCGTTCTGGCGCGGGCATACGTGTCCTTCCGGATCGAGCGGCAGGCTGCACAGCGGGCACGGCGGGCGGCCGGCGTTGACGACGTCCAGGGCCCGCTTGGCGAAGGCGCGGGCCTGGGCACCGCTGAGCCGGACACGGAGCATCGGCGGGCCGTTCTCCTCGTCCTGGAGGAGCTTCTCCTCCGCCTCCGCGAGGTCGTCCTCGGAGTCCGCGTCGAGTTCGACGAGGGCCTGCGCCTCGACGATCATGCGCTGTTCCTCGCCGTCCCAGGCCAGAGCCATGGTGCCGACCCGGAACTCCTCCTCGACGGGCACGTCGAGCGGCGCGGTGTCGGAGACGTCGGTGGGGGCCACGGCGGGCACCGGGGAGTTGCCCCCGGTGCGGCGTACGACCTCGTCGAGCAGTTCGTCGATCCGCTCGGCGAGAGCGGCGACCTGGGTCTTCTCCAGGGCCACGCTGGTGACCCGGCCCTGGGAGGACGCCTGCAGGAAGAACGTACGGCGGCCAGGCAATCCGACCGTACCGGCCACGAATCGGTCCGGTGGGTCGTAGAGGAACACCTGACGGGACACGTCCTGCTCCCTTGAGCTTCGATGGTGGTTGGGCGGCGCTACGGCGCGTCCACCCTACTGCCCGGAGCGATCACGGCGCGCCCGCGCCGCCCCCGACGGTCGCGTCCGCCGAACCGTCACCCGCGGGCGAGGCGGCGGCGTCGGCCCCGACGGAGTGTTCGCGCGGGGCCAGGGAGGCGAGGTCGCCGGTGTCGCCGAGCCGCAGGAGGAAGGGGCGCAGCCGGGTGTAGCGGATCGCGGTGACCGAGCAGGGGTCGACGTGGATGCGCTGGAAGAGGTCCAGGTGCATGCCCAGCGCGTCGGCGACCAGCGCTTTGATGATGTCGCCGTGCGAGCACATGACGTATGTGGCGTCCTCGCCGTGCTCCGCCTCGACGCGCTCGTTCCAGTCGCGCACGGCGTCGACGGCACGGGCCTGCATCGCGCGCATGGACTCGCCGCCCGGGAAGGCCGCCGCCGAGGGGTGCTGCTGGACGACCGACATCAGCGGCTCGTCGGCGAGTTCGGCCAGTTTCCGGCCCGACCAGTGGCCGTAGTCGCACTCGCTGATGCGGTCCTCGGTGTGCAGGGGCAGGCCCGGGCGCGCGTCGAGGAGCGGCTGGAGCGTCTGCCGGCAGCGCTCCAGGGGGCTGGTGACGGCGAGGACCGGGACGACGGCGGCGAGCCGGCCGGGGAGGGCCGCGGCCTGTGCGGCGCCGCGTTCGTCGAGGAGGACGCCGGGGGTACGGCCCGCGAGCACTCCTGCGGTGTTGGCGGTGGAGCGTCCGTGGCGTACGAGGATCAGCGTGGGCATACCCGCCAGCGTACGTCCGAGGTGCGTGGGGACGGACTCACGGGGAAGAATGCCCGCCGTGATCGTGGACTGTGCCATCTACCGGGACGGGCGCCGAACCGAACGGCCCGACGACTTCTCCGACGCCCTGGACGAGGCGCGGGCCTCGCACGACGCATTCCTGTGGATCGGGCTGCACGAGCCGACGGAGGAGGAGTTCGACCTCGTACGGGACGAGTTCGGGCTGCACCCGCTGGCCGTCGAGGACGCGCTGCGGGCACACCAGCGGCCCAAGCTGGAGGTGTACGACGACTCGCTGTTCGCGGTGCTCAAGCCGATCGTCTACGAGCCGGAGAGTGACACGGTCAGCGCCGACGAGCTGATGGTCTTCATCGGCGACGCGTTCGTGGTGACGGTCCGGCACGGCGAGGGGGCGCCGCTGGCGGCCGTGCGCCGGCGGCTGGAGGCCGAGCCCGAGGTGCTGAAGCACGGTCCGACTGCGGTGCTGTACGCGGTGAGCGACGCGGTGGTCGACCACTACATGGATGTGGCCGCCGAGCTCCAGGTCGACCTGGAGGAGCTGGAGACGCAGGTGTTCGCACCGACCGGCTCAGGCGACTCAAAGAACACCGCCGCCCGGATCTACACCTTCAAGCGGCAGGTGCTGGAGTTCCGCCGGGCGGCCGGTCCGCTGACGGCGCCGATGGCCCGGCTCGCGGGGGCGGGCGTGCCGTTCGTCCACGAGCACGCGCAGCCGTTCTTCCGGGACGTCGCCGACCACCTGACGCGCGCCAACGAGCAGGTGGAAGGGCTGGACCGGCTGCTCTCGGACATCCTGTCGGCGCATCTGGCGCAGATGGGCGTGCGGCAGAACGACGACATGCGCAAGATCTCCGCCTGGGCGGCGATGGCCGCCGTTCCGACGATGGTGGCGGGCATCTACGGCATGAACTTCGACCACATGCCGGAGCTGCACTGGCCGTGGACGTACCCGGCGGTGGTCGCGCTGATGGCCCTCGCGGTGTACGGGCTGTACCGGCTGTTCAAGCGGCGCGGCTGGCTCTGAGGGCTGTCCACCGGCCTCAGGCGTACTCGTGCTCGGGCACCGCGGGGCTGCCGAGCGCGTTGCGCCGCTCCGGCATCCGAAGGGTCACCATGCGCCGCCAGCCGACGAGGCGCTCGTACGCGTACACCGCGTGGATGCCCGCGGCGAGAACGGCGGCCTTGGGGCGGGACCAGCCGAGGATGCGCCCCATGTTGGCCATCACGGCGAGGCTGACGTCGCGGTAGACGCGGATCTCGGCCAGGGCGCACTCGCGCATGATGCGCTGGATGGTGCGGCCGTGTCCCTCGCGCGCCAGGGCGAGCAGTTCCTCGTGGCAGTAGGCGAGGTGGTTGTCCTCGTCGTGGGAGATCATCTTCACCGCGCGGCCGATGTCGGGGTGGTCGGCGAAGTAGCGGCGCAGCAGCTGCATCTGCTCGGACGCGCGCTGCTCGGTGATCCGGCTGTGGGCCAGATAGATGATGATGTCGCGCTCGGTGAGCCGCTCCTCACCGCGCAGCCGGGAGTGCGCGAGACCGATGCCCTGCTGCTCCAGGAGCATCGTGTAGTCGGTCTCCGGCGGGACCTCGACGGGCGGCAGTCCGCGCTTCTTCAGGAGGGCGTTGAAGATCCGGCCGTGCTTGTCCTCGTCGGCGCCGTGCCGGACGATCCTGGGGGCCAGGTCGCTGCGGCCCTCGGGGACGAGGGCGGCGATCCGCGCGTTCTCCCAGCCGCCCTGGGCCTCGCCGCTCGCGGCGATGGAGCAGAAGAGCCGGTAGGACTCGTCGTCGTCCAGGATCTCCTGGAACAGGGTCTGCGCTGAGAGCATGACGGCCACCTCCGTACCCGTTGCCCGCGGAGCCGAGGTCCGCGGAGCAGTAGTCCGCAGAGAGAGTCAAATGCGCCGCGGGGCACTCGGCAACCGGAGCGGTCACGGACCGCACGGGTCGACGGTCACGGACGGAGCCCGCCGGGGCGGCGTAACCCCTGGGCGTGCGGCGCGTTGTTCCGGGTGACGGCCGTGGCGGGGAAGACCCCCGAGCCCCCACCACGGCCGTAGTGCTGTCCTCTTCCGTCCCTCAGGCGAGGCCGGAGCGCTCCAGGGCGTCCGTGCCGGCGCGCAGGGCGGTGAGCCGCTCCTCCAGGGTGAAGCCGGCCGGGGCGAGGTTGAGCGTGGTGACCCCGGCGGCGGCGTAGGCCTGCATCCGCTCGGCGATCCGCTCGACGGGGCCGAGCAGCGCGGTCTGGTCGATCAGCTGGTGCGGCACGGCGGCGGCGGCCCCGGCCTTGTCGCCGTCCAGGTACTTGTCCTGGATCTCGGCGGCCTCCTTCTCGTACCCCATGCGCTGGGCGAGCTGGTTGTAGAAGTTCTGCTTCCGGCTGCCCATGCCGCCGACGTACAGGGCGGTGTACGGGCGGAACATGTCGGCGAGGCCCATCACGTCGTCGCCGACCGCCAGCGGCAGCGTCGGGCTGACGTCGAAGCCCTCCATGGTCTTGCCGGCCTTCTCGCGGCCCGCGCGCAGCGGCTGGATCGCGGTCTCCTCCAGGTGCTCGGCGGAGGGGAAGATCAGCAGGGCGCCGTCGGCGATCTCCCCGGTCTGCTCCAGGTTCTTGGGGCCGATCGCGGCGATGTAGAGCGGGATGTGCTCGCGCTGGGGGTGCACGGTGAGCTTGATCGGCTTGCCCGGACCGCCGGGGAGCGGCAGCGTCCAGTGCACGCCCTCGTAACTCACGCGCTCGCGGGTCATCGCCTTGCGGACGATCTCCACGTACTCGCGGGTGCGGGCCAGGGGCTTGTCGAACTTCACGCCGTACCAGCCCTCGGAGACCTGCGGGCCCGAGACGCCGAGGCCGAGGCGGAAGCGGCCGCCGGAGAGCGAGTCGAGGGTGGCGGCGGTCATCGCCGTCATGGTGGGCTGCCGGGCCGGGATCTGCATGATCGCGGAGCCGACGTCGATCGACTCGGTCTGGGCCGCGACCCAGGTCAGCACGGTCGGGGCGTCGGAGCCGTACGCCTCGGCCGCCCAGCAGACGTCATAGCCGAGCCGGTCGGCCTCCTGCGCGACGGCGAGGTTGTCGCCGTCCATGCCGGCGCCCCAGTAACCGAGATTGATGCCGAGCCGCATAGCCGCTCCCCTTACTGATCAGTAACGTCCCTTTCTCCGGACTCTAGCGCGGGCGGCGGCGATCCGGCAGGCCCGGCGGACCTCCGGTTGTCCACAGGCCTCCACTCGGTGGGGCCGTGGCCAGTAATCTCAGCGCCCATGGAGCAGAGGCATCTCGGCCGTACCGGCCTTCGCGTGTCCCGGATCGGGCTCGGCACCCTCACCTGGGGCCGGGACACGGACGAGCACGACGCCGCCGACCAGCTGAAGGCCTTCTGGGACGTGGGCGGCACCCTGGTGGACACGGCCGATGTGTACGGCGGCGGCGAGGCCGAGCACCTGCTCGGGCGGCTCGTCGGCAGCCTGGTCCCCCGTCAGGATCTGGTCATCGCCACGAAGGCCGGGAACGTCCCGGACCCCTATCGCCGCGTCAACTGCTCGCGCGGGCATCTGCTGGCCGCCCTTGACGCGTCCCTGGAGCGGCTCGGCACGGATTACGTGGACCTGTGGCAGGTCCACGCCTTCGACCCGGAAACCCCGCTGGAGGAGACCCTCCAGGCGGTGGACCTGGCCGTCTCCTCGGGCCGTGTGCGGTACGCGGGCGTGTCGAACTTCTGCGGCTGGCAGCTCGCGAGGGCCGCCACCTGGCAGCTCGCCGCGCCCGGGGTGCGCACCCGGCTGGCCAGTACGCAGATGGAGTACTCGCTGCTCCAGCGGGGCATCGAGCGCGAGGTGCTGCCCGCAGCGCTGGACCTCGGGATCGGGCTGCTGCCGTCCTCACCGCTGGGGCGCGGCGTGCTCACCGGCAAGTACCGCCAGGGCACCCCGTCCGACTCGCGGGGCGCGTCCGAGCGGCTCGCCCCGTTCGTCGAGCCGTATCTCGACGACGCTGCGGGCCGGGTCGTGGACGCGGTGGCGACGGCGGCGGACGGTCTGGCGACGAGCCCGCTCCAGGTGGCGCTCGCCTGGGTCCGGGACCGGCCGGGGGTGGCCGCGCCGATTGTCGGTGCGCGCAACGCCGGTCAGCTCGCGGAGGCTTTGTCAGTGGAGGCGCTTAGTCTTCCCTACGAGATCTGCCAGGCGCTCGACGATGTGTCGGCGCCCGTGCACCGCTATCCCGACCAGGACTGGAGCACCCTGTGACTGCGCTTCCCGGGGAGACCCCCGGCACGGACGACGTGGCGGCCGAGGACGTGACGGCCGGGGCGGCCGCCGACCCCGCGCCCGCCGAAGCGCCCGGAGCCGCCGAGGACGGGGAGGCCCAGGTCCGGGAAGCCGAGGCAGCCGCCGAAGACCGGGCCGCCGACACGACGGCCTCGGAAACCACGACCGCGGACGGCACCGCCGACGCGTCGCCCTCCCCCGAGCTCTCGGAGGCGCAGGCCGAGCTGGCCGCCCAGCGCGAGCTGCGGGAGCGGATCGAGAAGCGCAAGGCGGAGAAGGCCGCGCCCATCGCCGCCGGTACGGGTCTGAGCGGCACGGCCGCCGATCTGCTCGCGGCCGTCCGGGCGGTGGAGAGCGGCGAGAAGGCGGGCTCCGCGTTCTTCGCGTCGCCCGCCCCGGCACAGGCCCCCCGGCGTCC
>NZ_JAFEUF010000280.1 GCF_016901035.1 Streptomyces durocortorensis | reverse complement strand
GGCCGGCCCCCGCGTGGGGCGGGGCCCGGCCGCCCCGGCGCCGCCGGGGGGGGGGGGGGGGGGGCCCCCCCCCCCCCCCGGGGGCGCCCCCCCGCCCCCCCCCCCCCGGGCGGCCGAGGACTGGGAGCGGCCGTGTGGCCACCTGAGAGATGCGCAGGTCAGCGGCGACGCCCCTGGCCGAACTCGCCACCGGCGTCCTTGCCGGTGCCCATGTCCTTGCCGTCCGCGTAGTCGATCTTCTCCTTGCGGACCTCGGCGGAGACTTCCTTCTGCTCGGTGACCCGGTTGGTCTCCAGCCGGACCCGCTCCACCGGCACGGCCTCCTTGCGTACGGTGGCGCGCTCCGCGTGCAGCGTGACCTCGACGTCCTGCTCGCCGAAGTCCGAGGTCCCGGCTGTCTTCTCCCCGGGCTGGACCGGCTCACGGACCACCCGTACCTCTTCGTGGGAGACCGGCACGGTCCGGGTGACCTCCTCGGTCACCACGTACTTGTGCAGCCGGGCCTTGCCGCTCTCGTACTCCTCCTTGCCGACGTGCAGCTGCTCCTCGGAGCGGATCATCTCGTCCTTGCCGCTCATGTCGGCCGCCCGGGACGTGCCCGCTCCGGCGCCCGCCAGCGGGCGTGCCGTGGTGGAGGCGTCCGTGTCTCGGTGCCTGCCCGTACCGCTGCCCGCTCCTGCCATGCCCGCAGCTCCTGTCGTCCCCGCGCCGGCCGTCCCGGCGCTCGTCCCCACCGTGGTCGCCTTGCCGGTCGCCTTGGCGCCGGGGGGCGTTCCGGTCCCACGGGCCGTGCCTGCGGCACCTGCGGCACCCGCCGCGCCCATCGCCCCGGTCCCGGCGACGGTCGGCGCGTCCGCGCCGCCAGGCCGGTTCTCACCGAGATTGCCGGACTTCCTGCTCAGGCCGTAGTGCCGGTACAGCTCCTCCTCCTCGGCCACGGAGAGGTGCGCGTCCGCGTCCACCCGGGGCGCGTCCTTGACGCTCTCCTTCGGATGGGCGACGTGCAGGTCGGAACCCACTCGACGGGCTCCGGCGAGCGGGACGAAGCTCTCCTTCATACCGAACAGGCCGGTCTTGACCGTGACCCAGTCGGGCTTGCCGGTGTCGTCGTCGACGTACACCCGGCCGACGCTGCCGACCTTCTCGCCGTCGTTGTCGTACACGGTCAGACCGTCGAGTTCTCCGGAATCCGTGAAACCGTCAGCGGCTCCCATAACCGATTCCTCCTCTCGGGCACGCCCTGTGGTTGGCTCCACCGGAGATGGCGCGTCCGGATTCCATCGCGCCTCACCCGCATGGACGCTGCAACCGCCCGCCCGCCCCGATCGTGGCTCCCGGAAGCCCGGTACGGGGCCCCGGCCCCGTGCGGCGGCACCGGGCCGCTCCGGAAGGCGTTAGGCCAATCGGGTGAGCCACCGGGGCTCGCATAGGATCGGCGGACCGTGGCGGCCGCAGGGCGGACCACCGCCGACCCGCCGAGCCACCAGGGGTGCGCCATCTCCTCCGTACGTCTCGGGCTGCCCGCGCAACGCGGCGGGCCCCGCGCGGACCTTCGCGACCGGCACGAGGACGGACAGCACCTCCACCACCTCGTGTGGCGGCTGGGGCCGGGCATGCGGGTGTGCAGCAGCGCGGTCCTCGGCGGCGGCATCGGCACCCGGGCCTGGATCCTCAACGCCCAGGTCCCCGGCGGCTACCCGCGCCTCGACCCGGACCGCCACCTCGCCGAGATCGCCGCCGCTGAAGGGCTCACGGGCCCGGGGGCCGGGCTGATGACCGCGGCCGACGTCGCCGCGTACACGACCGCCCACGACGGCGGTGTCACGGCGACCGTCACGGCGGGCCTCGGCGTACGGGGGTGGGCGGCGGCCCCCGACGACGATCGGGCGCCCTTGTTCCGCCCCGGCACGGTGAACATCGTCATCACGCTGCCTGTCGCGCTCTCCGACGCCGCCCTCGTCAACGCCGTCGCCACCGCCACCGAGGCCAAGGTCCAGGCCCTCCTCGACGCCGGACTCGACTGCTCGGGCACCCCCACGGACGCGGTGTGCGTCGCCGCACCGGAACCGGGCCGGGACGGCGGCGAACCCTTCGCCGGGCCCCGCTCCACCTGGGGCGCGCGGATCGCCCGCGCCGTCCACGCGGCCGTACTGGCGGGAGCCCGCCCGGCCGCGTGACACGCCGTACCGGCGGAGGCGCCGTGAAGGGGCCCGGCCGCACCGCCGCGTGCCGGGGTTCAGACCACCGTCACCTGGTGCCGCACCACCGCGTCGAACAGATAGCCCTGGGTGTTGTGCGCGGTCGCCACCGGCTGCGTACGCCCCGAGCGGTCCGTCGCCCGCGCCAGCAGCACCGCGGGCCCCCGCTCCCTCGGCACCCAGTCGGCCGTCCAGCGCACCCAGCTCCCGGCCCGCGGCTCGTCCCGCAGCCGACCCGCCCGCCAGTGCGCACCCCCGTCCGTGCTGACCTCAACTGCCCGCACCTGAGCCCCGCCCGACCAGGAACGCCCGGTCAGCAACGCACGCCGATGGGCGGGGAACGAGGCCCCCGGGGCCAGCTCGAAGGCGCTCTTCAGCGTCTGCCGGGTCAGCGGCGCGCTGCCCTCCGGCGGATACCCGGGGCCGAACAGCCGGTAGAGGCCGGTGTTCCACGGCGTCAGTAGCGGCTCCGCGCTCACCTCGATGTCGCCGACCCACTTGATGTTGGCGATGCCCACCCACGACGGCACGACGACCCGGACCGGGTACCCGTGGTCGGGCGGCAGCGGCTTGCCGTTCATCTCGTACGCGAGCAGGACGTCGTCCAGCGCCTTCGCCACCGGCAGCGGGCGGCGCACCCGCCCCAGGTTCACCCCGTCGGTGACGACCTCGGCGTCCAGGCCGCGCGGCAGGACGTCCACCGCGTGTCGCCCGATCCCCGCCCGGCGCAGAACGTCCGACAGCCGCACCCCGCGCCAGCGCGCCGTGCCGATCGCCCCGAGCGTCCACGCGGTGCCGCTGACCGCCTGGCCCTGCTGCGAGGTGAAGAAGCTGCGCCCGTTGCCCGCGCACTCCACGAACGCGGTCCGGGTCACCGAGGGCAGCCGCCGCAGATCGGCGTACGTGAAGTCCACCGGACCGCCCCGCAGCCCGTCGCCCCACACCGTGAGCTTCCAGTCGGCTCGGTCGATGCGCGGGGTGGCGGTGTGGTTGCGGACGAAGAACCGGTCGGCGGGGGTGAGCAGACCGGTGTCCCGCAGGGCGGCGAACTTCGTCTCCGCGTTGGTGCCGCGCAGCGTGAACAGCTCCGGCGGCAGCGGTTTGACCACACCGGGCAGCCTGTCCGCCGCGCGGGCCGGTGCCGCGACCGAGGCCAGCGGCACGGAGGCCGACGCCGCCGCGACGAGCTTCAGCAGATCGCGGCGGTCCACCCCGGCGGAACGTGCCCGGCCGCGGGACCACTGCCGCATCCGTATCCGGTCGTAGGCGTCCTCGGTCGGAACCGGGCTCATGGATGCTCCTCGCGGGTCAGGTGACGAAGGGGGAAGGGGAAGGAGTGACCGGATGTGGGGCGGGCGGGTGCGGTTGTGGTGCCCGCGCGAGCAACTCCCGTACGAGCGCACCCACCTGGTCCGTCTCGATGAGGAATCCGTCGTGCCCGTACGGCGAGGTGATGGTGTGCGCGGCGTCCGCGCCCGGCAGCAGCTCGGCCAGGCGTTCCTGCTGGGCCAGGGGGTACAGCCGGTCCGATGCGACCCCCGCGACCAGGGCGGGTAGCTCCGCCCGGGCCAGGGCGCGGGCGATCCCGCCCCGGTCCCGGCCGACGTCGTGACCGTTCATCGCCTCGGTGAGCGTCACATAGCTCCCGGCGTCGAACCGGCGTACCAGCTTCTCCGCGTGGTGGTCGAGGTAGGACTCCACCCGGTAGCGGCCGCCGTGCGCGGGCTCCTCCCCGGGCTGTGCCTCGCCGCCGAAACGGGAGTCCAGCTCGGGGGCGCTCCGGTACGTGATGTGGGCGATGCGGCGCGCCTGCCCGAGGCCCCGGTGCGGGCCCTCGCCCGGGGGTGCGCGGTGGTAGTCGCCGCCCCGCCACCCCGGGTCGGACCGGATCGCGCCGATCTGCACCGACCCCCAGGCGATCTGGTCGGCGGACGCGGCCGCCGGGGCGGCGAGCACGAGCAGCGCACCGGTGCGCTCGGGCCTGCTCACCGCCCATTCCAGGGCCCGCATCCCGCCCATCGACCCGCCGACGACGGCAGCCCAGCGGCCGACGCCCAGCACATCGGCGAGTGCCGCCTCCGCCGCCACCTGGTCCCGCACGCTCAGGTACGGGAAGAGGGAGCCCCACGGTGTGCCGTCGGGCCCGGGGGAGGACGGCCCGGTGCTGCCCCGGCAGCCGCCCAGGACGTTGGGGGCGACGACGAACCAGCGGTCGGTGTCGAGCGCCCGGCCCGGACCGACCAGCGCGTCCCACCAGCCGGGCGTCGGATGCCCCGGACCGGCGGGTCCGGCCACATGGCTGTCGCCCGTCAGCGCGTGCAGCACCAGCACGGCGTTGGACCCGTCCGCCGCCCGCTGCCCCCAGGTCTCGTACGCCAGGCGCACCCCCGGCAGCCTGATCCCGGACTCCAGGGGCAGCGGGTCCTCGATCGCCGCCCAGCGGTCCCGCCCGGGCGGCCCCCCCCCCCCCCCCCCCCCCCGCGGCCGCGCCCCCCGGGGCGCGGCCGGGGGGCGCGCGCGCGCGTGGGGGAGTGCGCGGGGCGGGGCCGTGCGCTGCGGGGGCGTCCGGTTCAGGACGCCGCCTTCGCCGCCCGGAAACCCGCCTCCAGGTCGGCCTTGAGGTCGGCCACGTTCTCCAGCCCCACCGACAGCCGCACCAGACCGGGCGTGGCGCCGGTGGCGATCAGCTGTTCCTCGGTGAGCTGGCTGTGCGTGGTGGAGGCCGGGTGGATGATCAGGCTCCGTACGTCACCGATGTTGGCCAGGTGGCTGAAGAGCTCGACCGCGTCCACGAACCGCCGGCCCGCCTCGGCCCCGCCCTTCAGCTCGAAGGCCAGCACCGCCCCGGCCCCGCGCGGCAGATAGCGCTGCCCCGCCTCGTACCAGCGGTTCGACTCCAGACCGGCGTAGTGCACGGCCGCCACCTCGTCGCGCCGCTCCAGCCAGCGGGCGAGCTCCAGCGCGTTGGAGGTGTGCCGTTCCAGCCGAAGGCTGAGCGTCTCGACGCCCTGGAGCAGCAGGAACGCCGAGTGCGGTGAGAGGGCGGGCCCCAGGTCGCGCAGCAGCTGCACCCGGAGCTTCACCGCGAACGCGCTCGGGCCGAGGTCCGGCCAGTAGCGCAGCCCGTGATAGCTCGGGTCGGGCTCGTGGAACTCGGGGAAGCGCTCGGCGTGCGCCCCGAAGTCGAACGTACCGGCGTCCACGACCACGCCGCCGATGGTCGTGCCGTGCCCGCCGAGGAACTTGGTCGCCGAGTGGACCACGATGTCCGCGCCGTGCTCGATCGGCCGGAGCAGATAGGGCGTGGGCACGGTGTTGTCGACGATGAGCGGCACCCCGGCCTCGTGCGCGGTGTCCGCGACGGCCCGGACGTCCAGCACGTCGCCGCGCGGATTGCCGAGCGTCTCGGCGAAGAACGCCTTCGTGTTCGGCCGCACCGCCGCCCGCCACGCCGCCAGGTCCTCCGGATCCTCGACGAACGTCACTTCGACGCCGAAGCGGGGAAGCGTGTGGCGGAAGAGGTTGTACGTGCCGCCGTAGAGGGACGAGGAGGAGACGACGTGGTCCCCGGCCCCGGCCAGCGTCAGGATCGCCAGCGTCTCGGCGGCCTGGCCCGAGGCCAGCGCCACGGCCGCGATGCCGCCTTCCAGGGCGGCGATGCGCTGTTCCAGGACGTCCTGGGTGGGGTTGTGGATGCGGGTGTAGATGTTGCCCGGCTCGGCCAGCGAGAACAGGTCGGCGGCGTGCTGCGTGTCGCGGAAGACGAAGGACGTCGACTGGTAGATCGGCACCGCGCGGGCGCCGGTCGTCGGGTCCGGGGCGGCGCCGGAGTGGATCTGCCTGGTCTCGAACGACCAGGCGGCGCCGGGGTCCTGCCGGTCCTGGTCCTCGGGGGTGTGGCCTGCGGTGACGGAGTCGAGGGGCTGGCTCATGTGGTTCCTCGCACGGGGCGGTGACGGGCTGAATACGGACCGTAGGACGCGCCCCGCACCCGCGGAAGCGTGTCGCCCGCTTGGCCACGAACCCGCAACGGCCCGTCATGCCCCGCAACACGGCGGCAACGGGGACGCCATATCCGGCCCCCGGTGCCGCCGCTCTGCTCAGCGCGCCGCCGGGACCTCGGCGATCGAACGCCCCGCCCACGCGGGCGCGGGCCCGACGAGGGCGGCCAGCCGCTCCCGTACGGAATCCGGGAACGGGACGGTACGGCCCGCCTGTTGGTCCACATGGAGCGCCAGCAGCTCGGTGGTCGCCACCGGTTCGGCCTCCGGCTCCGGTACGTCGTCGGGGGCGCCGACCACGTACAGCTCGTGGCAGAAGCGCGCCTTCTTCGCGTCCACGCCCAACAGGCGCGTGCGGACGGCGAGATGGGCGCCCTCGGCGACGTCGCGGAGATAGCGCAGATGCGACTCGACGGTGTAGAGCGAGCATCCGGTGCTCTCCCGGTATCCGGCGTGCAGACCGGTCTCGATCATCATCGCGTCGGTGGCGTACCCGAAGACCAGGACGTAGAACGCCTCGCTCATATGGCCGTTGTAGTCGATCCACTCGGGCCGTACGGTCCGGTGGACCAGGGGGAGCGAGGAGTCGTCGTTCTCGGTCACGGTCGTCTCCTCGTGGCTCTGCTGCTCGCTCATCGGGTCGCCTCCTCGGCGGAACGGGGCAGGCGGCCCGTCGCCCGGAGGACGTCGATGACGCCCCGGTCCCGTTCGGCCACCAGATCGGCGATGCTCCGGCCGTCCGCCGCCTCCTCGCAGCCGGCCACCACCGCGTCGTACAGGGCGCGGTCCAGTTCAGGAGCTTCGAGCCGGGTCCAGGGCGACTTCAGCGACGGGCCGAAGTGGTCGAGCATGTGGGCCATGCCGCCCTCGCCGCCCGCGAGCGCGAACGTGAGCATCGGGCCCATCACGGCCCAGCGGAGCCCCGGCCCCTCGGTGATCGACGCGTCGATCTCCGCCACCGTCGCCTCGCCGCTCGCGACCATGTGCAGCGCTTCGCGCCACAGGGCCTCCTGGAGCCGGTTGGCTATGAAGCCGGGCACCTCGCGGTCCATGGTGATCACGGACTTGCCCGCGACGGCGTAGAAGCGCGAGGCCCAGTCGACCGCGGCGGGCGCGGTCCGTTCACCGCCGACGACCTCGACCAGGGGAATGAGGTAGGGCGGGTTGAAGGGGTGCCCGACGACCAGGCGTCCGGGGTCGGCGGCCTCCGTCTGCATGTCCGTCATCGGATAGCCGGAGGTCGACGAGGCGATCACCGTACCGGCGGGTGCGGCGGCGTCCAGGCGGGCCAGCAGATCGCGCTTGAGGTCCAGCTTCTCGGGGGCGCTCTCCTGGACGAACTGGGCTTCGGCCACGGCCTCTTCGAGAGTCGTGGTGACGGTCAGCCGGTCCTGGGACGCTCCGTCGGCCAGGCCGAGCTGTTCCAGCGCGGGCCAGGCGGCAGCGATGAGCCGACGCAGCCGGACGGCCGCGTCGGGGGCCGGATCCCAGGCGGTGACGTCGTAGCCGCGGGCGAGGAAATGGGCGGCCCAGCCGCCGCCGATCACCCCGGCGCCGACGCACGCCACACGGCGTACGTCCTCCGGCAGACACGGGGCAGCGGACGCGGCGGGATCGGCGGTCGTCGTGGAGGAGGGGGAGGGGATGACAGACACGGGCGACACTCCGGAAGGGCGGTGAGGGGG
>NZ_JAFEUF010000279.1 GCF_016901035.1 Streptomyces durocortorensis | reverse complement strand
CTCCCGGATGTTCGCCTCCGGCCTGCGGGGGCGGGCCCCCCCGCGGGGGGGGGGCGCCCGGGCCGGGGCCGGCGCCCCCCCGCGGGGGGGGGGGGGCGGGGGGGTGCGGCGGGGGGGGGGGGGGGTGGGGAAGCCGCAGGCCCAGCAGCGGACCGTGCTCGGACAGATAGGCCGAGCCGCCGTCGGGGGCGAGGAGCAACGGAGGTATGTGGCCGGCGTTGGCTATGTGGATCCGGCTGCCGCCCGGCTCGACCAGGACGAGGCAGAGCGTCACGGTGAGGCCCGGCCGGGTATGGGCGAGGAGGGCGTCCAGGCGCTCCAGAACATGGTGGGGCGGGTGGCCCTCCAGGGCGTAGGCGCGCAGTGCGTGCCGGATCTCGCCCATCACCGTCGCCGCGACGAGCGAGTGTCCGGCCACGTCGCCGATGGCCAGGAGCAACCCGGCCGGGGTCTGGAGCGCCTCGTAGAAGTCGCCGCCGATCTCGGCGTGGTCGGAGGCCGGGCGGTAGCGCACGGCAAGGCTCGTGCCGGGAGTGTCCGGGAGCCGGTCCGGCAGGAAGGTGCGCTGGAGGGCCAGCGCCAGGGAGTGTTCCTCGTTGAAGGTGCGCAGGGCCTCCAACGCCAGGGCGCTGGCGTTCACCAGCTGCTGCAGCAGTTCGCGCTCGTCGGTGGTGCGGGCCGCGGCGGCCGGAACGGCGACGCAGACGGGCGGCCGGTTGCGTTTGGTACGGGCCACGACCAGGAACACGTCGCCCTCGATCGGGTCGAGCGGCAGGAGCGCTTTCCACCGGCCCCCGGGAATCGTCGCTACCTCGATGCCCGTACCGCCGCCCAGGGTCGGCGAGGCCAGCCGGTCGAGCAGCTCGGCCGGCGCGGGCAGGGAGACCGGTGGAGCACCCGGCCCGCTCGCATGGCTGTGCACCGTCAGGCCCTGGGGGCTGAGGAAGACGGAGGTGGCCGGACCGGATATGAGTGAGGCCGCACCGCCGGTCGCCGCCACGCTGAAGGAGTGGAAACCGACGGCCCGGTACACGTCCAGCGTGGCCCGGTTCAAGGCGGCCAGCCGCAGTGTCAGGTACTCCGCGCGGCGCCGGGCCCGGGCGTAGCGCAAGGGGCGGGAAGGGGAGGCGGCTCAGTCGGTCTGCGGCGGCTGGTACGCCGCCTGCCGGGCGGCCAGCGAACCGTTGAAACGGGTGAGCAGGGCGCAGAACGTGTCCCGCTCCTCCTGCGTCCACCCGTCCGTCACCTGCGACATCAGCTCGCGCCGTGAAGCGCGGACCTCCTCCAGGCGGGCCTGACCGCGCGGGGAGAGCTGGAGCACCACGGCCCGGCCGTCCTCCGGGTGCGAGGTGCGCTTGACCAGACCGGTGTCCACCAGCGGCGCGACCTGCCGCGTCACCGTCGAGGAGTCGATCCCCATCCCGGCCGCCAGTGCCTTGACGCCCATCGGCCCTTCCTTGTCCAGCCGGTTCAGCAGCAGGTACGCCGCCCGGTCCATCGAGTTGCGGACCTGGCCGACACCGCCGAGGCGGGTCTGCTCGGCACGGCGGGCGAAGACCGCCACCTGGTGCTGGAGCGAGTCCAGCAGGCGGTCGGGGCCCGGGTGTTCGGGGGCGGCGCCCCCGGAAGGAGACGCAGCAGTCGTCATGTCCTGAGGGGGCATGGCCGGGGACTCTCTTCGTGCGGTGTCGGATGAGTGGGGGACAGAGTACGCGGCCCCGGGGCAACGTGTACCAGTGCCGCACAAACCTGCGGACACCACCGCAGGCCGCCATGGACAAGTCTGCCGCGCCCGGTCCGAGCTGCAAGACTTGCGGGCATGAACTTCCGCGCGACCGCCCACCATCCGGCCCTGATCCTCGACGACGTCCGGGGAGCGCGGAAAATGCTGGACGGGGTGGCCCGGATGACCGCCCTGGAGGGCAGCCGCCATCTGACCGAGCTGGTCGGCGCCCCGGTCCACCTCAAGTGCGAGAACCTCCAGCGCACCGGATCCTTCAAACTGCGCGGCGCCTACGTCCGGATCTCCGGCCTCACCCCGGTGGAGCGGGCGGCCGGGGTGGTCGCCGCCAGCGCCGGGAACCACGCCCAGGGCGTCGCGCTCGCCTCATCCCTCCTCGGCGTGCGCTCGACGGTCTTCATGCCCGTCGGGGCGCCCCTGCCCAAGGTCGCCGCGACCCGGGAGTACGGGGCCGAGGTGCGGCTGCACGGCCAGGTCGTCGACGAGACCCTCGCCGCCGCCCAGCGGTACGCGGAGGAGACCGGTGCGGTCTTCATCCACCCGTTCGACCACCCCGACATCATCGCGGGCCAGGGCACCGTCGGCCTGGAGATCCTGGAGCAGTGCCCGGAGGTCCGCACGATCGTCCTCGGCATCGGCGGCGGCGGGTTCGCCGCGGGCGTCGCCGTCGCGGTGAAGGCGCTGCGCCCCGACGTCCGGATCGTCGGCGTCCAGGCCGAGGGCGCCGCCTGCTACCCGCCCTCGCTCGCCGCCGGGTACCCCGTGTCGCTGGACTCCCCGGTCAGCACGATGGCCGACGGCATCAAGGTGGGCCGCCCCGGCGACGTACCGTTCGCCCTGGTCGAGGAGCTGGTCGACGAGGTCCGCACGGTCACCGAGGACGAGCTGTCCAGCGCCCTGCTGCTCTGCCTGGAGCGGGCCAAGCTGGTCGTCGAGCCCGCCGGGGCCAGCCCGGTGGCCGCGCTGCTCAGCGACCCGAAGGCATTCCGCGGGCCGGTCGTCGCCGTGCTGTCCGGCGGCAACGTCGACCCGCTCCTGATGCAGCGCATCCTGCGGCACGGGATGTCCGCGGCCGGCCGCTACCTCAGCCTGCGGCTGCGGCTCACCGACCGCCCGGGGGCGCTCGCCGCCCTGCTGGCCACGCTGACCGTGGCCGACGCCAACGTCCTCGACATCAGCCATGTGCGCACCGACCCGCGCCTCGGACTGACCGAGGCGGAGGTCGACCTGTATCTGGAGACGAAGGGCCCGCAGCACTGCGCGGACGTCGAGGAGACGCTGCGCGCGGCGGGCTACCGGGTGATCGGCTGACCGTCCGCTTCGCGCCGATTGGCCGGATCTCGTTATTCGGCGCGCGGTGGGGCCCCGCGAATCCTAGGATCGCTACGGAACGACGTCACGACGTACCGAGCACGTACCGCGAGCGACGGGGGAGTCCCTCTATGCCAGGTGCCATCCATGCCGAAGGTCTGGTGAAGACCTTCGGTGACGTACGAGCCCTGGACGGAGTCGACCTCGATGTGCCCGAGGGCACCGTCCTCGGGCTGCTCGGGCCCAACGGCGCGGGCAAGACCACCGCCGTACGGGTGCTGACCACGCTGCTGCGCCCGGACAGCGGAACGGCGACCGTGGCCGGGATCGACGTGCTGAGGAAGCCCAACGAGGTACGCCGCTCGATCGGGCTCTCCGGACAGTTCGCCGCGGTCGACGAGTATCTGACCGGCCGCGAGAACCTCCAGATGGTCGGGCAGCTCTACCAGATGAGCGCCCGCGACGCGAAGGCCCGGGCCGGCGTCCTGCTGGACCGGTTCAACCTCGCCGACGCCGCCGACCGCACCGCCAAGACGTACTCCGGCGGGATGCGCCGCCGCCTCGACCTCGCGGCCGCGCTGGTCGTCTCGCCGCCCGTGATGTTCATGGACGAGCCGACGACCGGGCTCGACCCGCGCAACCGGCAGCAGCTGTGGGACGTCATCGAGGACCTGGTGGCCGGCGGTACGACGCTGCTGCTGACCACGCAGTACCTGGAGGAGGCCGACCGCCTCGCCAACGACATCTGCGTCATCGACCACGGGAAGGTCATCGCCCGCGGCACCTCCGACGAGCTGAAGGCCCGCACCGGCGGCGAGCGCGTCGAGGTCGTCGTGCACCGCCCCGACGAGATCGAGCGCGCCCGGTCCGTGCTGACCTCCCTCGGCAAGGGCGAGGTCACCGTCGTCCGGCTCTCCCGCAAGCTGACCGCCCCGGTCAGCGGCGGGGCCAAGCTGCTGGCCGAGATCATCCGCGACCTGGACGCCCAGGGTGTGGAGATCGACGACATCGCCCTGCGCAGGCCCACCCTCGACGACGTCTTCCTCTCCCTCACCGGCCACGCGGCCGAAGCGGACGCCAACGAGGAGAAGGAGGAGACCCGGTGAGCACCACCACCAAGGACGCCCCCGTCCTGGCCCCACGGCCCTCCGGCGGTGTGGTCCAGTCGGTCAAGGACTCGCTCGTCGTCGCCAAGCGGAATCTGATCCGCATGGCGAGGATCCCCGAGATGGTGATCTTCGGCCTGATCCAGCCGATCATGTTCGTGGTGCTGTTCACCTACGTCTTCGGCGGCTCCATCAGCATCGGCGGCTCCACCGACCCGCAGCTGTACAAGGAATTCCTGATGGCGGGCATCTTCGCCCAGACCGTCACCTTCGCCACCGCGGGCGCCGGCGCCGGCATCGCCGACGACATGCACAAGGGGCTCATCGACCGCTTCCGGTCGCTGCCCATGGCCCGGGGCGCGGTCCTCACCGGACGGACGCTCGCCGACCTCGTCCAGACCACGCTCACGCTCGTCGTCCTCGCGGGCGTCGCGCTGCTCGTCGGCTGGCGGACCCACGAGAACCTCGGCAAGGTGATCGGCGGCTTCCTGCTGCTGCTCCTGCTCGGCTACGCGTTCTCCTGGATCGGCGCGCTGATCGGCCTGTCCGTCCGCACCCCGGAGGCGGCCACCTCCGGCGGGCTGATCTGGCTCTTCCCGCTGACGTTCATCTCGAACGCCTTCGTGCCGGTCAACAACATGCCGACGTTCCTCCAGCACATCGCCGAGTGGAACCCGTTCAGCGCCACGGTGGCGGGCGCCCGTGAGCTCTTCGGCAACACGATGCCGGGCGTACCGAAGTCGGTCACCGGCGCGTGGCCGATGGAGCACCCGGTCCTCGCGTCGGTCCTCTGGTCGATCCTGATCATCGTGGTCTTCCGGACGCTCGCGGTCCGCAAGTACCGCTCGGCGACCGCCTGAGGCGCTCCTCACGACCTGGACACACGACGACGCGGGGGCCCCCCGCCCCCCCCCGCCGGGGGGGGGGGGCCCCCCCGGGGCGGCAGACGGCGGGGGGGGGGGGCGCCGGGCGCGGCCCCGCCCCGCCGCCCCGCCCCCCCCGCCCGCCCCCCCCCCCGGGGGGGGCGCCCCCCCCCCACAGCCGGGGGCGCGCGGGCCCCCCGCGTCGTCGTCGAATGCGTCGTGGCGGGCCGGACGTCAGCCGGTGTAGGGCTTCGCCGCCAGGATCTTCACCGAGGCGGTCTTCCCGTTCGGCAGCTCGTAGTCCGCGTCCTCGCCGGTCCGCTTGCCGTTCACACCGAGGCCGAGCGGGGACTGCGGGGAGTACGTCTCGATCTCCGTGCTGGCGTACTCACGGGAGGCGAGCAGGAAGGTCAGCGTGTCGTCCTCGTCGCCGTCGAAGGCGATCGTGACGACCATGCCGGGCTCGACCACGCCGTCGTCGGCCGGCGCCTCGCCGACCTTCGCGTGCTCCAGGAGCTGGGTCAGCTGGCGCACCCGCAGCTCCATCTTGCCCTGCTCCTCCTTGGCCGCGTGGTACCCGCCGTTCTCCCGGAGGTCACCCTCCTCACGGGCCGCCGCGATCTTGACGGCGATCTCCGTGCGCGCGGGACCAGACAGGTGCTCCAGCTCGGCCTTGAGCTGGTTGTACGCCTCCTGCGTGAGCCAGGTGACGTTTTCGCTGGTCTGGGTCACAGGTGCTCCTCGTCGGTACTGGGAAGTGCTGGGAATGCTGGGAAGTGTCGGGAATACAAAGCATCGCCCTACCCAGAAGCATGTGCCTCTGCGGGTGGGCGAAACCACGAGCCTAACAATTCCGCAGGAAAAGGGGGAGAAGGTAAACCGCCACACGCCCGGACCGGCCGCCGCGCCTCGTATCGCCGCAGGTCAGGGCCGGTGCGCCCGGATCAGCCGCGCGGGCCGTCGTCGGCGGTGCAGCCCATCGGCTCGACCGCGGTCGCCCTCGACCGGGTCACCACGGTCACGACCTCGTCGATCCGGTCCTCGGCCCGGTCGAACCGGACCTCCTTGCGGCCCACCTCGGAACCGTCCTCGCTGAGCGCCCGCACCACGCAGTAGCCGTGGCCCTCGCGGTCCTTGCGGACCTCCAGATGGACGTCGGCCCGGGTGTCGGAGACGACCTTGAACTTGATCATCTCGCCGCTGATGCCCTGGTTGCCCACGTAGTCGTAACCGATCCACCCGATCACGCCGAGCAGGGCGACGCCCAGGACCGATCCGACGATCTTCAGCTTGCGGTCCGCACGCTGATCCTCGGTCCGGCCGTACCGCCCCTCGGGCGCAGCCTCGCGAACCGTCGTCATGATCGTTCCCTCCGGACCGGGCATCGAGGAATTTTCCGGCCCCTCGTTCAGTCACTATAGAAGCCGCCCGCCCGTCACCCGACCGCGCCCCACACCGGTGTCACGCGGGCCGGTGCCTCCCCGGCGGGGAGCCGGAGCGACCCATGATCGACCAGAGCGACCAATGACTGAGGATCGAGCTTTGACTGAGCAGCTGCGGCTGATGGCCGTTCACGCCCACCCCGACGACGAGTCGAGCAAGGGCGCGGCCACCATGGCCAAGTACGTGTCCGAGGGGGTGGACGTGCTGGTCGTGACCTGCACGGGAGGCGAGCGCGGCTCCATCCTCAACCCGAAGCTCCAGGGTGACGCGTACATCGAGAAGAACATCCACGAGGTCCGCAAGAAGGAGATGGACGAGGCCCGGGAGATCCTGGGCGTCCAGCAGGAGTGGCTCGGCTTCGTCGACTCGGGGCTGCCCGAGGGCGACCCGCTGCCGCCGCTGCCCGAGGGCTGCTTCGCCCTGGAGGAGCCCGAGCTCGCCGCGGGGCGCCTGGTGGCGAAGATCCGCGCGTTCCGGCCGCAGGTCATCACCACGTACGACGAGAACGGCGGCTACCCGCACCCCGACCACATCATGACGCACACGATCTCCATGATCGCGTTCGACGGTGCGGCCGACGCGGAGCGCTTTCCCGAGGACGAGTTCGGCCCGGTCTGGACGCCGCGGAAGCTCTACTACAACCAGGGCTTCAACCGGCCGCGCACCGTCGCCCTGCACGAGGCGCTCCTCGCCCGCGGGCTGGAGTCCCCGTACGGCGAGTGGCTGCAGCGCTGGAAGGAGTTCGAGCGGGTGGAGCGCACCCTGACCACGCACATCCCCTGCGACGACTTCTTCGAGATCCGCGACAAGGCGCTCATCGCGCACGCCACGCAGATCGACCCCGAGGGCGGCTGGTTCCGCGTCCCGATGGACATCCAGCGCGAGGTCTGGCCGACCGAGGAGTACGAGCTGGCGAAGTCTCTGGTCGATACCTCCCTCCCCGAGAGCGACCTCTTCGCGGGCATCCGCGACAATGCCTGATATGTACGCGACCCAGGCACTGACGCACCTCGTCCCGTTCGCCGCTGAAGAGCTCGACAAGAACAAGGTCACCCCCGGCGTTCTCGGCTTCCTCGTCTTCGCAGCGCTCGCCGTCGGCGTGTGGGCCCTGATGAAGTCGATGAACCGCCACATGGGCCGGGTGAACTTCGAAGAGGCCCCCGACCCGGACGCGGTGGCGGCCGAGCCCGCCGAGCAGGCCGGGGGCAAGGGCAAGGCGGCCTCGCCCGGCAAGTAGCGCGCCGGGTCTCGCGCGTACGGAGCCGACTTCGCGCGTACGGAGCCGATCTCGCGCGTACGGATACGGGAAGGGGGGGCCGCCCGCGGGCCCGCCCCCACCCACCCCGGAGCCCCCCCACAAAGAACAGGACGGCGACCAGACCAGCCACCGGGGCCCTAAACCGCACAAACCCCGCGAAACCAAGAAGCCGAAACACGCGCCCCCCCCAACACAGAACCAA
>NZ_JAFEUF010000278.1 GCF_016901035.1 Streptomyces durocortorensis | reverse complement strand
GACGAGTGGTGGGGGCGAAGGCGGGGCCGGCTCCAGGAGCGTGGCGGGGCGCCTCACGTGCGCGTCTGGGTGGTGGCGGATCGCATGGTGGGACGGCCGGAAGCGGATCGAGCACGCCTGCATCGCGATAGCGAAGCACTCGCCTCGGCGGATCGATGCACGCTGACAGCCTCCGTCGTGCCGGTCTCACCCCAACTGGGCTTTCACGCAAGTGGTTCGGAGACACTCCAGCCCAGGATTGCCCATGTGACGCACGACACTCCGCAGCCATCGAGCTTTGCACTTCGCTGGCGTGTACCAGCCAATCCGCTGGCGGTTTTGCGCCGGACACCCATCCGGCCAGGGCGCCGCTCCGAAGGAATCACGTCCGGACTCCTGTTCGGGCGCCTGTGTTGTCCCCTGAAAGCATGTGGAGAGCCCTGTGAAGATCCCTGTTCCCAACCGGCGGTGGCAGCTCGTCGCCACCGTCGTCGGCGCGGTGCTGCTGGCGTCGGCCCCGGCGGCATCCGCCGCTACCGTCACTCCGGAGGCGGCGCCCCGCCAGTCCTCTTCCGCTCGCGAGGCCGGATCCATGGTCGGGCCGTTCGCTTCGTACCGCGGAATACAGGGGAAACCTCTGCCTGCTCGCCCTGTGCACGGTGCGCCCCTGAGGGGTTGACCCTTGATCGGACTTGATCGAACTCCGCTTCTCCCTGCGCCCAGGTGGGTGCAGGGAGAAGCGGTGCCGGTCGTCGGGGGAGTGCCCCGTCCCCCGACTCCGGGGAGTGCCCGTCGCCCGATGTGTGCCCGCCGTATCCGAGGCCTTCGCGAAAACGGCTGAGGGCCCCGGGCCGGTGGAGCCGGCTCGGGGCCCGGCGCTGATGCTTATGCCCTCGCAGCAGCGCCTCGGTCCTCTGTAGCCGCGTCCCCGTGGAGGCGGCTGCGGTCTGTCAGGCCTTCGGCATGAGAACGGTGTCGACGATGTGGACGGTGGCGTTGGCGGTGGGGACGTTGCCGCAGACGACCTTGGAGGTGTCGTTGACGGTGTAGTTCTCGCCGGAGCCCTTGGTGGTGAGCGTGGACTTCTGGAGGGTGTCGTAGGTGCCGCTCTCCAACTGCTGCGGGGCGAGCTTCTCACCGACGACGTGGTAGGTGAGGATGCTGGTGAGCATCTCCTTGTCGGCCAGGACCTTGTCGAGGTCGGCCTTGGGGATCTTGGCGAAGGCGTCGTTGGTCGGCGCGAACACGGTGATGTTCTGCGCGTTGTTGAGGGTGTCGACGAGGCCGGCCTTCTTGACCGCGGTGACCAGGGTGGACAGGTCCGGGTTGTTCGATGCGGCAGTGGCGACCGGGTCCTGCGCCATGCCGTCGAAGGAACCCGCGCCGTCCTTGGGGACGGACGCGCAGGCCGGACCGAACGGACCGTCCGCGAGGGTGCTGTCGTCGGCTGCCGGGCTCGACTTCTCGTCGGCGGGGGCGGAGCTGCTCGCCTTGTCGGCAGCCGAGTCGGAGGAGCTGTCGTCCCCGCCGCACGCGGTGAGCGTGAGGGGGAGGACAGCGGCGGCGGTGACGGCGAGGGCGGCGCGGCGGAAGCGGAAGGCGTTCACGAGGTCTCTCCTGCGTGTTCGTTCGGTTGCCCTGAGTGTTCGCTCAGGGGTGTGGTCAGGGTGGTTCAGGTGGGGCGGAACAGCGGCGTCGGCCGTGTCGGCCGGACGCGGCCGAGATCAGTCAGCGCGCTGGTCTTGGGAGCCTGCCGGGGGTGATGCCGACTCCGTGGGAGACCGGGGACGCAGCGTTGATCGTCATGTCTGGTGTTCGGGGCCGACGCGTCTTCGGATTGGTCGGGGAGGGAGAGAAGTTCTTGCCGGTGCCGCGTTCCGTTCCCTCCGGCGCGTGGCCCCCGGTTAGCCCGTCCGGGTCCGATCGGCGGGCCGACCAATCCGGCGGCGAGGCGGTGGCGAATGCCCGATGTGAGCGGCAGTTCGGAGGAGACGCCGCACACGCCGAGGTTTTCGTCAGTGACGAGAACCTCACCCCGTTCCCTGCGGTGGAAGGCCCGTGGGGACGGCAGTGGCGGGGCGCCACTCTCCTGCCCCCCCCGCGACAGACACTGCGACGATTGAGCGGCTCCGCCGCAACAGCGCCGGGCCCGCACGAACCGGGGCCGCCGAAGAAGGGCCCGGCCTCATCCTCCGTCTCGCCAACCCGACTCCGGAGGCCGGCGAGGCCCGGGTGAATGCCCCCGTCGGCACGCTCCTGACGCCCGTCCGACTGGATGAGCAGGCCACCGGCCAGGAAGCGGTGTGGCAGGGAACGACGGCAGGCGCCTGGCCCCCTCGCCCCCTTCGCCGCACTGACGCTGCGGATCGAGGACCGGGACTGAGCACCGCGGTACGGCCGGGACGAGAGGCGGGATCCCGGTCGGCCGGCGTGGCGCTCGACAGCGGATGCTGGGGGTGCCGCCTCCTGTGGCGCCTTTTCCTGGAGAGTCATCTCCTGTGGCGCCATCTTCTGTGGTGCCGCCGAGAAGACGACCGCGTTCAGGTCCTGTTGAACTGAAACGTTCGCATGCGGGCGGGGCGAGCGCGCCCCGCGGCACCGGACCGACCCCGGGCCGGGCCGGCCCGCCCGACTCAAGCCGGCTGCCAGATGCGGGACAGGGCCGTCGGCGTGAGTATCTGCTCGGGCGGGCCCTGCCCGACCAGTCGTCCGTCGCTGAGGAGCAGGCAGGCGTCGGCCGAGCGGGCGGCGTCCAGGTCGTGCGTGGCCTGGACTACGGTCGTGCCGTCGGCGACCAGATCCGTCAGCAGCGCCGTGATCCGTTTCCGGGCTTCGGGGTCGAGCCCGGTGGTCGGCTCGTCCAGGAGCAGCAGGTCGGACTGCTGGGCGAGGCCTTGGGCGATCAGTACGCGCTGACGCTGCCCACCCGACAGCTCGCCGAGCTGGCGGTCGGCGAGACCGGCGACGCCCAGGCGTTCCATGGCGGAGTCGACCGCGGTCCGGTCCTGCCGGGTCGTCCTTCGCCACAGCCCCCGCTCTCCCCAGCGACCCATCTCCACGGTCTGGCGCGCGGTGAGGGGGAGTGTGTCGCCGACGGCACCGCGCTGCGGGACGAAGGCCGGTGGGCGCCCCTCCGCGTACCGGAGCTGTCCGGATGTGGCATCGATCACCCCGGCGAGGACGCCGAGCAGCGTGGACTTGCCGCTGCCGTTCGGTCCGACCAGCGCCGTCATGGTCAACGCCGTTATGGAGGCGCTGAGTTGGTGGAGGGCCGGGCGGCCGGGATAGCCCGCGTCCAGGTCGTGGAACCGGACGCGCTCGCCCCTCGATCCGTCGGCGGGCGGCGTCGGTGCGCTGTTATTGAACATGATTGTCATTGTAGGGTCATCGTATGGAGTGGTTGACGGCCCCCTTCGAGGTGGCCTTTGTGCAGCGTGCCCTGTGGGCCGGGGTCCTGGTGTCGGCGATATGCGCGCTCGCCGGGACGTGGGTGGTGCTGAGGGGAATGGCTTTCCTCGGTGACGCCATGTCCCACGGGCTTCTGCCGGGCGTCGCGGTCGCCGCGCTGCTCGGCGGCAACCTGCTGGTGGGAGCGGTGGCGAGCGCGGCCGTCATGACGGCGGGTGTGACCGCACTCGGCCGCGCGCCGAGGCTGTCCCAGGACACCGGCATCGGCCTGCTGTTCGTCGGCATGCTGTCCCTCGGGGTCATCATCGTGTCGCGCTCGCAGTCGTTCGCCGTGGACCTCACCGGCTTTCTCTTCGGCGACGTCCTCGCCGTGCGCGAGAGCGACCTGGTCCTCCTCGCGGTGGCGCTGCTGCTGGCGCTGGCCGTCTCCGTGCTCGGCCACCGTGCCTTCCTGGCCCTCGCGTTCGACGAGCGCAAGGCCCGGACGCTCGGCCTGCGCCCCCGACTCGCACACGCCGTGCTGCTCGGCCTGCTGGCCCTGGCCATCGTCGCCTCCTTTCACATCGTGGGCACGCTGCTCGTCCTCGGCCTGCTCATCGCCCCGCCCGCGGCAGCCCTGCCCTGGGCGCGAAGCGTCCACGGCGTCATGGCCCTCGCCGCGGCCCTCGGCGCGGCCGCCACCTTCGGCGGCCTGCTGCTCTCCTGGCACCTGAGCACAGCGGCCGGTGCGACCGTCTCGGCCCTCGCGGTCAGCCTCTTCTTCCTGTCCCGTCTGGCGTCCGGGTTCCACCACCGACGTCGTACGCGCCGCGCAGGCCTTCCCGCCCGCGCCGGCACGTTCACCGCGAACGCCCCCACGACCCGACCGAACGAAACCTGAGGCGATCTCCTTGTTCGTCCGAACGAACGTCACACCCCTGGTGCCGGTGCTTCTCTCCGCGGTCCTGCTGACCGCGGGGTGCGCGGGCCAGGACGACGCCAAGTCCCGCCCGGCAAGCCCTGCTTCGCCCACCACCCCCCACGGTTACGTGGAAGGCGCCACCGAGGCCGCCGAGCAGCAGTCCCGGCTCCTCCTCGGTGACACCGGCTCCGGCAACACACGTGTGCTGGACCTGATCACCGGCAAGACCCACGAAACCCCGCGCAGAGCCGGGGTCACCCACCTCACCACGGACGGCCGCTTCGGCTTCTTCCACGGCGCGGACCGTACCCATGTCCTCGACAGCGGCGCGTGGATGGTCGACCACGGAGACCATGTGCACTACTACCGAGCGAAGACCGAGGAGGTGGGCGAGCTTCCGGGCGGCGCCGGCACGAGCATCCGCAGCGACAAGGGTGTCACCGTCGCCACGGCGGAGGACGGAGAGGCGAGGGCGTACCTCCGTACCGAACTGGAGAAGGGCGCCCTCGGCACTCCGGACCGACTCCCGGGCGCCTACGCCGGACCAGTCGTGCCGTACGCCGAACACCTGGTCGCACTCGTACGCGACGGCGACGCCTCCGCGGACGGCGACGCCCCCGCGAAGGTCGTGGTCCTCGACCGGTCCGGCAAGCGCGTCGCCGCTCCGGAGTCCGCGTGTGAGGACCCGAAGGGCGACGCGGTCACCCGGCGTGGGGTCGTCCTCGGCTGCGCCGACGGCGCCCTGCTCGTCCGCGAGGACGACGGCGACTTCACCGCCGAGAAGATCCCGTACGGCGAGGACGTACCGAGGACGGAGCGGGCCGCGGAGTTCCGGCACCGACCCGGCAGCACCACGCTCACGGCGCGCGCGGGCAAGGACGCCGTCTGGGTCCTGGACGTCACCGAACGTGCCTTCAAGCGCGTGGAGACCGGGGGTCCGGTCATCGCCGCCAACACCGCGGGCGAAGGCGCTCCGCTCATCGTCCTGGAGAGCGACGGAGCCCTGCACGGCTACGACATGTCCACCGGCAAGGAGACCGCCGCCACCGACCGTCTGCTGAAGGACGTCCCCGGGGCCACCGGCGGCGGGACCGGGACACCGGTGATCGAGGTCGACCGGAGCCGCGCCTACCTCAACGACCCGGCGGGCAGCCGCGTGTACGAGATCGACTACAACGACAACCTCCGCGTCGCCCGCACCTTCGACCTGGACATCCGGCCGTCCCTGATGGTGGAGACGGGCCGATGAGCGTACGTGTGGGGGCGGCGCGGCTGCGCGCCCTGCTGCTGACCCTGGTCACCTTCCTCGTCGTCGCCGGTACGGCGACCGGCTGTGCGGGCGGCGGCGACCGGCCCCGGATCGTGGTGACGACCAACATCCTCGGCGACATCACCCGGGAGATCGCCGGGGCCGAGGCGGACGTCAGCGTCCTGATGAAGCCCAACGCCGACCCGCACTCCTTCGGGCTGTCGGCCGTCCAGGCCGCCGAGTTGGAGAGCGCGGATCTGGTCGTCCACAACGGCCTGGGGCTGGAGGAGAACGTCCTGCGGCACGTGGAGGCGGCCCGGGAGTCGGGAGTGGCCACCTTCGCGGCGGGCGAGGCGGCCGATCCCCTGACCTTCCACGCCGGCCAGGAGGACGGCCCGGGCGACGGGGCCGGAGCATCCGACCCGCACTTCTGGACCGACCCCGACCGCGTGCGCAGGGTGGCCGGCCTGATCACCGACCAGATCATCGAGCACGTCGACGGCGTGAACGAGAAGGCGGTCCGGGACAACGCCGAACGTTACGACGGACAACTCGCCGACCTCACCACCTGGATGGAGAAATCCTTCGCCGCCATCCCCGAGGACCGCCGCGCCCTGGTCACCAACCACCACGTCTTCGGCTACCTCGCCGACCGCTTCGGCTTCCGCGTGATCGGCGCGGTCATCCCCAGCGGCACGACACTCGCCTCGCCCAGCTCCTCCGACCTGCGCTCCCTCACCCGGGCCATGGAGAAGGCCCGCGTGCGCACCGTCTTCGCCGACTCCTCCCAGCCCACCCGGCTCGCCGACGTCCTGCGCCAGGAGATGGGAGGTGATGTGGACGTCGTCCCGCTGTACTCCGAGTCGCTGACCGAGAAGGGCAAGGGCGCCGGCACCTATCTGGAAATGATGCGCGCCAACACCTCGGCCATGACCGAAGGTCTCGTCGGCAACTGACCGCTCCCCGAAGGCCGGCCCACCGACGACCGGCCACGCCACCAACCCCACCGTCCCGTGCCCGCAGGGCCGGAGAGGACATCCACACCATGAAAATGAACAGGTCGACACGCGCCCGCATGCTCACGGGCACCACCCTCGCGCTGACGGCGTCCCTGGTACTGAGCGCCTGTGGCGGCAGCGGCGGCACAGCGTCCGAGGACGGGCCCAAGCAGGCGGAGCAGGCGAAGAACGGCAAGGCCACCGCGGTGAAGAAGCCGCTGGTCGCCTCCTACGACGGGGGACTGTACGTCCTCGACGGCGAGACCCTGAAGCTCGCGAAGACCGTCGAGCTGCCCGGCTTCAACCGGGTCAACCCGGCGGGCGACCAGGACCACGTCGTCATCTCGACCGACAGCGGTTTCCGCGTGTACGACGCGGCCCGACAGGCCTTCACGGACGCCGAGTTCAAGGGTGCGAAGCCCGGCCATGTCGTCCGGCACGGCGGCCGGACGGTCCTGTTCACCGACGGCACCGGCGAGGTGAACGTCTTCGACCCCGCCGACCTGTCCGGCGGCAAGCGGCCGGAGGGGCGCAGCTACACGTCCGCCGAGGCCCACCACGGTGTCGCCATCGAACTGGCCGGCGGCGAACTCCTCACCACCCTGGGCACCGAGGAGAAGCGCACCGGAGCCCTCGTCCTGGACAAGAACGACAAGGAGATCGCACGCGCCGAGAACTGCCCGGGCGTCCACGGCGAGGCCGCCGCCCGGGGCGAGGTCGTCGGCCTCGGCTGTGAGGACGGCGTTCTGCTGTACAAGGACGGCGAGTTCACCAAGGTCGACGCCCCCGGCGACTACGCCCGTACCGGCAACCAGGCCGGCAGCGACGCCTCCCCGATCCTCCTCGGCGACTACAAGACCGACCCCGAGGCGGAACTGGAACGCCCCACCCGTATATCGCTGATCGACACCCGTACGGCGAAGATGAAGCTGGTCGACCTCGGCACCAGCTACTCCTTCCGCTCGCTCGCCCGCGGCCCGCACGGCGAAGCCCTCGTGCTCGGCACCAACGGCGTCCTCCACGTCATCGACCCGGAGACCGGGGAGGTGGAGAAGAAGATCGAAGCGGTCGGCGACTGGACCGAGCCCCTGGACTGGCAGCAGCCCCGGCCCACCCTGTTCGTCCGTGACCACACGGCGTACGTCTCCGAACCGGGCAAGCGCCAACTGCACTCCTTCGACCTGGACTCGGGGAAGAAGGGGACGTCCGTGACGCTGCCGAAGGCCACCAACGAACTGTCCGGCACGGTGGACGGTCACTGACCGCTCCCGCGCCCGGCACTCCCTGCGGAGCGGCCCCCCCCCCCCCCCCCCCCGGCGGCCCCGGGGGGCCCCGGGGGGGCCGGGGGGGGGGGGGGGCGCCCCCCCAGCGCGGCGGCGGGGGGGGGGGGGGGGCGCCCCCGGGGGGGG
>NZ_JAFEUF010000277.1 GCF_016901035.1 Streptomyces durocortorensis | reverse complement strand
CCCCCGCCTCCGCAACTGGAGCCGCCGGAACTGCCGCAGCTCGACCCGCCGCCGCCTCCGCACCCGGACCCCGAGGAACACCCGGAGCCGCCCCCGCAACTCGACCCGGAGCCGCCCCCGGTCGACCCGCCGCAACTGGAGCCGCCCGGACCGGACGCGGCGCACCAGACCGTCGCCACGCCGACGGCGGTGACACCCGTCGCCGTGGATCCGCCGACCCGCGCGGAGGACCGCCGACGCGGCGCGCTCAGCCGTGCCGCGGCCGTCAACTGGGCCTGGAACACCGGGTCCGGCAGGGCGCGCAGGCCCAGGGTGGCGACGAGATGGGCGGGGGTCACCACGTAGGCGTAGGCGGCCCGGAACGACTGGGCGGCGTGGCGCCCCGACGCCGTGAGGCGGCTCGCGGAGGAGTTGGCGACGATCAGCCCGGTGAAGGAGCCGATCACGATCGCGGGCAGCATCTTCATGATGAACGGGACCGAGAAGTCCAGGGAGTCGTCCGTGGCGAACTGGACGAACGTGAGCAGCAGGCTCAGCGGCAGCGCGATCATGCACGCGATGCCCTGGGTCAGCCCCCACCGCCGCAGTGGGCGGAGCCGGTGGGGCGGCACCAGCAGCCCGCGCGCCGCGAGCCCGTCGCCGACCTCCTGGACCGCCGGATGCCGCATCACGGCTTCCCGCAGGCTGTGCAGGGCGCCGTTCGGGGCGGCGGCCAGCTCCTGGAACACCGCGCGTTCCACCGGGTCGTTCGCCTGTGCCCGCTGCACGGCGACGATGCCGGGCCCGCCGACGACCAGCCGGCCGTCCGCGTGCAGGGCGGTCAGGGCGGTGTCCACGACCCTGGCCGGTCCGCCGTTCAGGAACGCGACCTCGTGCAGGTCGTGAAGTTCGGGGCGGGGGCCCGGGGGGGGGCGCCGGGACCGTTCGGCCACCGCCTTGACGACGAGCAGCACGGACGAGACGACGACCCCAAGGGTCGCCAGCAGAGCGATCGTGTTCATGGCGGTCACTTCCCCACGAGGACGGCACGGGCCGCCCGGACCAGACGGGTGGTACGGCGCGGGGGCCGGGCGCCCGAACGGTCCTGCCACCAGTACGTCAGCCGGCGTCGCGCCGCCGGATCGGCGGGCCCGCCCGTGATGAGCACGTGCTCCGCGAAACCCAGGGCGTCGCGGCGGTAGCCGCCGGACATCGGGCGGCTCCCGGCGTACGCGAGGAACGCGGCGCGGTAGCCGTCGCCGAGGATCTCCGGCAGTTCGGGGGCCACCTTGGCGACGACGTCGGCGCGCTTGGCGGCCAGCGCCCGGCTCTGCACCCGCAGCCGCCGGTGGTCGAAGCCCTCGGGGGCGGGCGTTCCGGCCACGAGAGCGGAGAGCAGGGCGGTCTGTGCGACGGCGGTACGGTCACGGGCTCCGGCGGGGACGGGGGTGGGCGCGGCCTTCCGCTGCGCTGCCCGGTCCGGCCCCGGGTCCGCCGAGGGCGCCGCCTTCCGCAGCGTCGCCCGGATCGCGTCCAGTTCGCCCGCCAGTTCCCCGGCCGGCGGGAAGGCGTCGTCCCGCTCCAGCAGCACGCCCGGCGGGTCGACCCGGGAGCGCAGTTCGGCCAGCACCTCCAGGACGGGGGCGGACACCGGGTGGGCGTGCGTGTCGTGCCAGACGCCGTTCTTCTCGACCCCGCCCGCCACATGGACGTACGCGATGGCCTCCACCGGCAGCTCGTCCAGCGCCTTCGCCGGGTCCTGTCCGAGGTTGACGTGGTTGGTGTGCAGGTTGGCCACGTCGATCAGCAACCGTACGCCGGTCCGCTCGACCAGCTCGGCGAGGAACTGCCCCTCGGTCAGCTCCTCGTCCGGCCAGGTGATCAGCGCGGCGATGTTCTCCAGGGCGAGCGGCACCGGCAGCGAGTCCTGGGCGATCCGCACGTTCTCGCACAGCACGTCCAGCGCGTCCCAGGTGCGGGGCACCGGCAGCAGATGCCCGGCCTCCAGCCTCGGCGACGTGGCCAGCGGCCCCCCGGCCCGTACGAACGCGATGTGCTCGGTCACCAGCGGCGTCCCCAGCAGTTCGGCGCGCGCCGCGAGACCGGCGAGCCGGTCGGGGTCGGGCCGGTCCGCGCCGCCCAGGCCGAGCGCCACCCCGTGCGGCACGACGGTCACCCCGCGCTCCCGCAGCCTTACCAGCGAGTCCGGGAGATGGTCGGCGCAGAGGTTCTCCGCGACCGCCTCGACCCAGTCGATCCCGGTCAGCGCCTCCACCTCGTCCGCGATCTCCGGCCGCCAGCCGATACCGATGCCCAGTTCCATGACGTCCCCCGTCCCCCTGCTCACCTCGTTCTGTTCAGGGGTCATGGCCCCGTCGCACGGCGATGAACCCGACCAGGGGGACGTTCAGAGCTTCTTCTGAGGTTCCGGTAGCGCCGCCGTCGTTATGGCATCGGCATCATCGTGGGCGGTACCGGGCGCGAGGTGAAGGACTGGTCGCCGGTCGGAGTCGCCGGCACCGGGGCCAGCGGGGCCTGCCCGTCCCGGGGCATCGAAGGGCCCGAAGGACTGGCCGTCGACCCGCTCGCCGCCTCGCGCGCCAGGGCGTCGAAGTCGACGAACCCGGTGGCCTCCAGCATGGTGATGTGGTCCAGCACGGTCTGGTTGGCGTCGCTCGCCAGCTGCCGGATCAGCGTGTTCCGGGTGGTGTGGCGGACCTGGCCGATCAGGCCGAAGACCTTGCCGTGGGCGGCCCGCAGGATATTGGCGAACTTCCGCTCGTACGTGTCCCCGCTCGCCGCCGTCAGCTCCCGCAGCCACTCCTGCTGCTGGGCGGTCGGCTGGTTCGGCAGCTCCACCCCGAGCTTCGCCGCCACGTCCCGGGCCCGCCGGTCCAGGTCCGTGTGGCCGACGACGAGGTGGTCCCCGGCGGCCTTCGTCGCCTCGCTGGGCGCCCGCTCGATCGCCTGCTGCCCGGCGGGCAGCTCCCACAGCCCGGCCAGCCGCACCTTGACCAGGAAGTCCCGGTCGGTCGCGGAGAGCGGCCCCCACTGGGTGGCGACGCTGGAGGCGTTGAGGTTCGCCTCGCCGGTGCCCGAACGGTCCGCGTAGGACCAGACGGGGAACGCGAGCGCGCCGAGGGTGGCGACCAGGGCCGCGATGATGAGGGCCGTGCCGTTGATGCGTCGCAACAAGGTGTCTCCCGGGCCTAAGCGTGACAGCGTCGATCGAACAGGCGTCAATCAACCGCCAATCGGCTGGCTGTGCAGGCTACTTGGCGGTAATGCCGACAGGGCAGTACCGGGAGATACGTAAGAGGAACCAGGAATGTTCAGCGGCGCAGCGCCGGATGGTCGGCGACGACCGTGCAGGACCCCGGGGCGACCTCGGTGAACCCCGCGTCGCGCACCACCGGCAGCCCGCTCACCGTCAGCTCCCGCCAGCGCTCCGCCCCGGGGGTGGCCACGGAGAGCGGGAACCCGGCCTCGCGCCAGGCCTTGCGCTCGGTGTCGGACAGCTCCCACCAGGCGAGCTGCGCGCCGTGCCCGGCCTGGGCCATCGTCTTGCCCGCCGACATGTCGACATCGGGGTTCAGCCACAGCACCGGGCCCGAGAGGTTGGGCGCGGCGGGCGGCTCCGGGTCCTCCAGGTCGGTGCCCGACACCTGGAGCTTGGCCAGCTCCTTGGGCCAGCCGTCCAGCGGGATCGGCGGGAACACCCGTACCTCGGCGCCGTCCTCGCCCGTCACCGTGATGCCCTCCAGCGCCGCGGCCTTGCGCCACTCCGCGCCGCGCGCCCGGCGCACGACCTTGCGGATCCGGGCGTCCTGCCAGTCCCGCATCGCCGCCGCCCACTCGCCGTCCCCGAGGGACCGCTCGTCGGAGAGGATCGTCAGCACCGCGCGGGCGGCGGCCCGCAGCGCGTCGGTGCGGGCGGGCGGGTCCGTCTTCTCCAGGTGGAGCACCAGCGGCAGCACGAACTGCGGCGCCTGGTCGCGGTCGGTCGGACCGTTGTGGAACGGGCTCTCGGAGACAGGGGTGTCGTTGCTGGTCACCGTCCCAGTCTGCCAGGCGGGACGGTTCACCTGCTTGGCGGAACGAACGGGTCCGGGTGAGGATGCTCCGCATGAAGAGCGATCTCTTTTCCAGCGAGCACATGGCCCAGCCGGCCACTGCCCCCGGCATGACCCTGCAGAACGCGAAGTCGATCAAGTACGCCGTCAACGGGGAGATGCACGCCCGGCAGGGCGCGATGATCGCCTTCCGCGGCAACCTCCAGTTCGAGCGCAAGGGCCAGGGCATCGGTGGCATGCTCAAGCGGGCCGTCACCGGCGAGGGCCTCGCGCTGATGGCGGTCCGGGGCCAGGGCGAGGCGTGGTTCGCGCACGAGGCGGCGAACTGTTTCATCGTGGAGCTGGACCAGGGCGACTCGATCACCATCAACGGCCGCAACGTCCTGTGCTTCGACCCCACGCTCTCCTACGAGATCAAGACCGTGAAGGGCGCCGGCATGGTCGGCGGCGGCCTCTTCAACAGCGTCTTCACGGGTTACGGCAAGCTCGGCCTGATCTGCGAGGGCACCCCGATCGTGATCCCCGTGACGGCCGCCCAGCCTGTGTACGTGGACACGGACGCGGTCGTCGGCTGGAGCCAGCAGCTCACGACCAGCCTCAACCGCTCCCAGAGCGTCGGCTCGATGGTGCGCGGCGGCTCCGGCGAGGCCGTCCAGCTGATGCTCCAGGGCGAGGGCTTCGTCATCGTACGGCCGAGCGAGGCCAGGCCCGAGAAGACCGCCAATTGAGCTTGGAACTCCGGGGGGTGGGCCACCGGTACGGCCTCGGCGGGCGCTGGGTGCTGCGCGGGGTCGACCTCGCCCTGCCCGCCCGGGCCCTGGTCCGGGTGGAGGGCGGCAACGGAGCCGGGAAGTCGACCCTGCTGCGGCTGCTCGCCGGGATCGACGCCCCGGCCGAGGGGCAAATCACCGGCCGCCCGGCCCGTAGGGGCTACGTCCCCGAGCGCTTCCCGGCCGCGCTGCCGCTGACGGCCACCGGCTACCTAGTCCACCTCGGCCGGATCCACGGACTGCGGACCGCCGAGGCGAAGCGGAGGGCGGGGGAGTGGCTGATCCGGTTCGGGGCGGCGGAGCACGCCCGTACGCCGCTCGCCGAACTCTCCAAGGGCACGAGCCAGAAGGTCGCCGTCGCCCAGGCGTTGCTCGCCGCCCCGGATCTGCTGGTCCTGGACGAGGCGTGGACCGGGCTCGACACCGCCGCCCGTGCCGAACTCGACCGCGCCGTGGCCGAACGCGTCGCGGCCGGGGCCACCGTCGTCTTCGTCGACCACGACCCGCGACGCCTCGCCGGGGCGGCCGGCCTCACTCTGCGGACCGGGGGCGGCGGGGTGCGCACGGTGACCGCTTCGGCGGCGACCGGACCCACCAGCGGCCCCCAGGTCCTGATCGAGGTCGTGGGCCCGCCCGGCGCGGTGCTGCCGGCGGATCTGCCGGGCGACCCGATCCGGGAGCGGCAGGCCGAGGAGTACACCGGCGCGGGCCCTCACCCGGGCTCCGGCTCCGGCCCCGTACGCCTCACCGTTCCCGCGCCGTACTCCGACGCGCTCCTGGGAGCCCTGCTGACGGCCCGCCCGCCCTGGCACATCCGGCAGGTCGTCCCGGAGGAGGCACCCGCGCAGGCCGCCGCACCCGCACCGGGCACGTCACCCGAGGCGGCAGTCGAGGTGTCGGAAGCACCATGACCGCCCTCATCCGCTACCAGGCCGCCCTGCTCGCCCGCTCCCAGCGCTGGCTGGCGCCCCTCCTGCTGTACGCGGCCGTCCTCGCGGTCGGCGTACAGGGCGGGCAGCCCGTGCTGGGCTCGCTCGGCGTCGCGGCCGCCGCCCTGCTGCCCGTCACCGCATGGGCCGTTCACCTCTGCGTCGGCCAGGAGCCGCCCGCCGCCCGGACAGTCGCCTCGGCCGCCGTGGGGCCCCGGCGGGTCCACCTGGCCGCGCTGCTCACCGCGACGTGCTGCGCTGCGGTCCTCGCCGTGGTGACGACCGCTGTCGTGCTGCTCGTCAGCAGCCCGGTCACCGATGACGGCGCCCGCGCGGTCTCCCGGCCGTCCGCCGCGCTCGCCGGACTGCTCGCCGCCCTGTGCTGCGTGCTGCTGGGCGCGGCCGTGGGGGCGCTCAGCAGCCGCCCGGTGCTGGTCCGCCGGGGCTGGTCCGTCGCGGCGGCCGTGCTCGGGTCGCTCCTCGCGCTCGTGACCACCGGATCCCCGGCGCGGTACGCGGTCACCGACCTGGTCACGGGATCGCGGACCGGGACGTTCCAGCCACCCGTCCTGCCGTCGCTCGGGGCGGCGGTGCTCGCCGGGGCGGTGGCGTTCCTCGTCTGCCGGATCGCCGCCCGCCGCGGGTGAGTAGGCTCGTGGACGTGGACGACACGTACTGCGAGACCCCGGGGCCGATCGCGCCGACCCCTCCCGCCGGAGCCGCCGAGGGCCCTCCGTACGCCGAGTGCGTGCTGTGCCGCGAGCCGACCGAGTACCCGGAGTCGACGAAGGGCGCCACGCTCTGCCCGGTCTGCGCCTGGCAGGAGGCGGGCCGTACGGCCTGCTCCGGCTAGGCCTTGATCGGTGCGGCCGATCGGGCGGCCTGCTCGATCCTGGCGCGGTGGGCCGCGCGGGCTTCCTCGTCGACCGGCTGCTCGTGCTCGGCGCGCAGCCCGGTCCGGCCGTCGAGCCCCTCGCGCAGGATGTCGGCCTGCCCGGTGTGCCGGATGGACTCGCCGAGGACATGGACCATGACGGCGAACAGGTTCGTGTTGAGGTGAGGCTCCGGCCACCACGGCACCTGGCCGGGGGCGTCGAGGGGAAGAGCGTCGATCGTGGCGTCCGCGTGCTCCCACGTGCGTCGGTAGAACCCGATGATCTGGTCGCGGGTCTCGTCCTCGGCCGCCCACTGATCGCTGCCGTCGGAGTCCTGCCACCGGCACAGCGGTTCCGGGGAAGGGCGGTCGAAGACCTCGCCGAAGTACCGGGCCTCGACGGTCGCCACGTGTTTGACCAGGCCGAGGAGGTTGGTCCCGGTCGCCGTCAACGGCCGGCGGGTGTCGTACTCGGACAGGCCGTCGAGTTTCCAGAGCAGCGCCTCGCGGTCCCGCCGCAGTCTCCCGTGCAGGTTGTCCTTCGCGAATTCATCGATCATGGGGGAGGAACCTACCGTGGGCTGTGGCCACGAAGCACCGGGACCGGCCTCCTGTCACGGGCGGTCGTCCATCAACTCCGACACCTTCACGAACCGGTAGCCGCGCTCGCGCAGTTCCGGCACGATCCGGCGTACCGCCGCCTCGGTGGCCGGGGCCGCGCTGCGCGTGCAGTGCATCACCACCAGCGAACCCGGCCGCACCCCGTCCAGCACCTGTTCGGCCACCGCGTCCGCGTCCGTGGCGAAGGCGTCGCCGCTGACCACGTCCCACTGCACCGCCGTCACGTTGGCCGGGGCCAGTGCGCTCAGTGCCTTGTCGTCGTAGCAGCCGCCGGGGAAGCGGAAGTACGGCACCACGTTCCGCACCCCCGCCTTCCGGAACGCCGTGAAGGCGCGTTCGACGTCGCGGGCCATCGCGGTCTTCCCGACTACCGGCAGGCCGTAACAGGGGGAGCTGAACGCGTGGTGACTGTAGGAGTGGTTGGCGACCTCGAAAAGGGGGTCCGCGCCGATGGCCTTCGCCTGCGCCGGGTACTCCTCGGCCCAGCGCCCGGTCATGAAGACGGTGGAGGGCACCTTCAGCCGGCGTAGCGCCGCGACCAGATCCGGGTTGTCGAACCGCTCGCCGGAGGCCGCCCGAGGGCCCTGATCGGCCGTCATGTCGGCGTCGAACGTGAGCGCCACGACCTTCTCCACCGAGCCGCCGCCCGTTGTTCTCCGCTCGAAGACCGGGGTGCGGCCCGCCGGGCCGGGGGCCATCGTGGGCGGCTTCTCCGGAGCGGCGGGGGCCGGAGCCGCCCTTGAAGAT
>NZ_JAFEUF010000276.1 GCF_016901035.1 Streptomyces durocortorensis | reverse complement strand
CCCCCCCCCCCCCGCCCCCGGACCCCGGCCGCCCGGCAGAACGACGGGCAGATCACCGACTGGGCGCTGGCCGCGGGCGGCGGGGACCGGGAGGCCGCCGACCGGTTCGTCCGGGCGACCTACGAGGACGTCCGCCGCTTCGTCGCCTACCTCAGCTCCGATGCCCCGGGGGCCGATGACCTGGCCCAGGAGACCTACCTGCGGGCGATGAGCGGACTGGCCCGGTTCGCGGGGCGTTCCTGCGCCCGGACCTGGCTGATGTCGATCGCGCGGCGCGTCGTCATCGACCGGCACCGGGCGGCCGCCGTACGCCCCCGGACCGCCGACACCGCGGACTGGCAGACCGCGGCGGAACGCGCCCAGCCCCGCCATCTGCCCGGATTCGAGGAGTCCGCCGCGGTGCTGGACGCCCTGCGCCGACTGGACCCGGCGCGCCGCCAGGCCTTCGTCCTCACCCAACTGCTGGGCGCGTCCTACGAGGAGGCCGCGGCCGCCGCCGACTGCCCGATCGGCACGGTGCGCTCCCGAGTGGCGCGCGCCCGTCGCGAACTCGCCGGCCAGTGGCGCACGGAACCGGCCGACCCCGCACCCGACGCCGCTCCGGGGGCGTCCGGCGGATAGGGCCGGATAGAGAGCCGGACCGGACAGGGCTGGACAGAGTCGGACAGGGCTGGGTGGAGCCGGGCAGGCCTAGGCGGCGTCCGCTCGGGATCCCTCGGGTTCCCGGGCGGTACGCATGCGGAGCAGGAGCACCGGCAGCAGCAGGCACTGGAGGCAGACCGCCGCCCAGAACCCCCGCGCCGAGCCCGCCGCCTCCGCCGCCCCGTACAGCTGCCCGCCCACCACCCCGCTGGCGAACGCGCCGATGCCCGCAGCCAGCCGCTGCCGCCCGAACACGCTCGCCGGGGCGGCCGACGAACGGGCCAGCGCCTCCAGGTCGTTCTTGAGGAAGAGCACGATCTCCCCGAGGCACAGCAACGCCCCGCCCACCGCGATCCCCGCGTACCCTCCGGCACCGATCGCCGCCATGCCCGCCGCCATCGCCCCGAAGCCCCACCGCAGCGCGGCCGGATAGCTCAGCGCGGCGACCCGTTCCGCCAGCAGCGGCTGGGCGACGACGAGGAGGGCCGCGTACCCCGCCAGGACGACCCCGTAGAAGGCCGCAGACGTCCGGGGGACCGCGTACAGCGCCAGATAGTGCTGGAAGAACATGAACGCGTACACGCTGAGGACGGTCGCCACGAACGGCGAAAGCCCTGTGCGCGGCGCGTCCGGCACCCGGTCCGGGGCAGCGGCCCGCCTCGTGCCGCCCCGGTCCGCCGCGCCCGGCGGCAGCAGCGCGTGGCCGGCGCCGACGAGCGCGAACAGCACCGTGACGCAGGAGAACAGCACCCCGGGCGAGCCCATGACGAGAGGCGCGGCGGCCGGCGGGCCCAGCGCCATCCCCGCGTTGAACGCCGAACTGCTCGCCGACAGCAGCCGGGGCCGGTCGGCCTCGGGTGCGCCGTCCACCAAGTACGCCTTGTTCGCAGGGAGATAGAGCGCCGCGCCCGCCGACACCAGCAGCAGCGCCCCGACCGCGAGGACCGGACTGGTCAGCCCGGGGACGAACGCGGCGAACCCCGCCGTACGCAGCGCCAGCGCCAGCAGCATCGCGCGCCGCAGCCCGATTCTCCCGGTCACCGGCCCAGCGACCACGCCCCCGGCGAACTGGATCAGCGAGGCGACGGCCAGCACGAAGCCGACCGTGCCGAGCCCGAGGCCGAGCCGCTGGTGCAGCAGGACCGACATGTAGGGCAGCACGGCGAAGCTGCCCAGCGTGATCAGGAACGAGCCCGCCAGCAGGAACCGCTGGGGGCCGGTGAACCGACGCCCTGCGCCAGCCCGTTCACCGCGCACCCGGCCCTCCGGAGGGCCCTTTCTCGACGGAGCCGACAGCGCCCGGCGGCCCTCCCGAGGGCTTCCTACCGAGGGGGCCGGCAGCCCCCGGCACTCCGGAGGCCTTCCTGTCGTCGGGTCCGGAAGCCCCCGGCCCTCCGGAGGGCCCGGTGCTCACGCCGTGCCGGCCGCGACGACCGGGCGGACCCGGACCGCCGCGCTCCACGCCCGGTGCTGGGCCAGTTCCGCCGTCCGCCCCTCGGCCAGCACCATGCCCGTGCAGCCCCGCTGGTCCCCGACGTGGACCACGCTCTCGCCGGGATCGCGCACCGGGAACCACTCCACCGCCCCCGGGAACGCGGCGAGTTCGTCGAGCCCGAGCCAGCCCTTCAGCACCCCGGGCCGATCCGCGTACACCAACACGAAGCCGTACGCGGGGCCTTCGGCGGCGAGCGGGGCGTCCAGCAGCGCCGGGCGGCGGCCCAGCGCCTCGTCCGTCATCGCCGTGTAGACGTTGGTCCGCAGCGTGCGGCACAGCACCTCGCCGACCAGCGCGCCGCCGATCCTGCGGTTGATCTCCACCAGCTCGGGTCCGTCGGCCGTCAGGATGAACTCCACGTGAGCGAAGCCCCGTTCGTGCCCGGCCGCCGCCAGGACCCGGCCCACGCCCCACTCGACCCCGGCCCGTTCGGACTCCGGCAGCGCCACCGGGAACGCCGCCGCCTCCTCCCGTACCACCGCGGCCCGGGAGGTCTGGCGGCTCAGCACCCCGAGCAGCCGGGTGGTTCCGTCCCAGCTGAGGGTCTCCGCGCTGTACAGCGGACCGGCGAGGAAGGCTTCGGCGAACAATGCTCCCATCAGGGTCTGTTCGCCCGCTTCCGCCAGCGCCCGGTGCAGGGCCTCCTCGTCGTGCACGATCCACACGTGCCGTGAGGAGGTGCCCGCCGAGTCCTTCAGGACCGCGGGCAGCCCCACTGCCCGCAGCACCTCCCCGGCGCCTTCGGGGCCCGGCGGGACGGCTGTGGCCGGGCTCCGGCTCAGCCCGTTCGCGTGGAGCGTCTCGCGGACCCGGCGCTTGTCCCGCAGCAGCCGTACGGCCTCCGGGTCCGGCCCGGGGAGGCCGCGCTCGCGGGCCAGTTCGGCGGCGGGCAGGCTCCAGGTGTCCGTCGTGTTGATCAGCCCGGCCAGGTCCGGCACGGCGTCCAGCGCCCGGCGGACGGCCTCCTGGTCCCACGTGTCGACGTCCACGACGTCCAGCGCGTCCGGCGGCAGCACCGCCAACTCGTGCCGGTAGACCGCACGGTCACCGGTCAGCAGGCACAGCCGGTGCCCCGCCTCCGCAGCCGCCTCCGCCATCCGCCCCAGGCCGAAGGACAGGGACTCCAGTGCGACGATCGTCATGGCAGCAGCTCCACGCTCGGTACGGAGGAAGGGGCGGGGGACGTGGACGGGGAGGGGACATCGCCGTTGGAGGTCCAGGCGCCCTCGGCGGTCCGGGCGGCCTCCGGAGCGGCGCGCCCGGCCCACTCCATCACCGACCAGGGCGGCCGCAGTTCGTCCGGCGAGACGATGGTCCGGGGGCGCAGCCCCGCCGGGTCCAGCGCCTCGGCATGCCGGGCGAAGACCCGCTCCGCGTACCGGTGTCCGGTGTCGGCGCCCAGCACCAGATGCAGCCGCCCGGGATCGCGGGCCGCCTCCCAGGACGCCGTCAGATGGGCCGCGCCGGTGGACAGCCCCGCGAACACCGCGTGCTCCCGCAGCAGTCCGACCGCCCCGGCCATCGCATGGCGGAAGTCCAGCCAGTGCACGGTGTCGTACAGCTCGTGGCGGACGTTTCCGAACGGGATCGAGCTGCCGATGCCCGCGATGATCGCCTCCGGGTCCTCGAACCGCTCGCTCCCGAAGGTCACACTGCCGAACGGCTGGATGCCCACCAGCCGCACCGACCGCCCCGACTCCCGCAGCGCCCGCGCCAGTCCACCGGTCGACGCACCCGTGCCCACCGCGCCGACCACGGTCAGCGGACCTTCCGGCAGCGCCCCGGTCAGCAGCTCCGCGAACTCCCGGTAGCCCTCGTGGTGAACCCCGTCGTGGTACTGCCGCATCCAGTGGAAGTCGGGCCGCTCGGCCAGCAGCCGGCGCACATGGCGTACGCGCAGCTCCTGGTCCAGGCGCAGGCTCTGCGAGGGCGGCATCGCGTCGACCGTCGCGCCGAGGATCTCCAACTGCGCGCGCATAGTGGCGTCCACGGTGGTGGAGGCGACGATGTGGCAGCGCAGCCCGTAGCGGTGGCAGGCCATGGCGAGGGCCAGCGCGTAGATGCCGCTGGAACTGTCGACCAGGGTCTGCCCGGGCACCACCCGGCCCCGGCGCAGCAGCGAGCGGACCGCGCCGAGCGCCGCGTACACCTTCATCGTCTCGAAGCGGGCGAGGACGACGTCTCCGGTCAGCCGGATCAGGTCCGGGGTCTTCACCGCGTCGGTGATGTGATCGTGGACCGCCGCGGCGGGCGTGGTGGCGGTGCGCGGACGGGCGTCCGCCCCCGCCCTCACGCCCGCCGCCCGCGCACGATGAGCCGGTCCGAGCGCTGGTCGTAGCCGGACGCGTCGAACCCGCCGAAGCACTCCACGTCGGTGAAGCCCACACTCTCGAAGAGGGCGTGCAGCTCGGCCGCCGAGTAGAGCCAGGAGGTGATGGAAGCGGTGCGCGCCGTCGTGCCGCGCACCAGCGTCCAGTCCGTACGCAGCCGCCGCCAGCTGTCGAGGACGGTGTCGCGCTGGACGACGTAACTCCCGTCCGGCAGGTCGACCGCCTTCGGCCGCCCGATCCAGCCCGCCAGCACCTCCTTGCCCATCACGTCCACCACCAGCTGCCCGCCCGGCGCGAGGCTCGCGTACGCGTTGCGCAGCACCTGGAGGTTGTCCTCGGCCGCCTCGAAGTAGCCGAACGACGTGAAGACGTTCAGGATCACGTCGAAGGCGCCCGGCTCCTGGTACGTGAGCATGTCGGCGCGCTCCAGCCTGGCCTTCGCGCCCGCCGCGTCGCAGGCGGCACGCGCGCGCTCCAGCATGGAGGGGGACAGGTCCACGCCCGTCACCTCGTACCCGTGGCCCGCCAGCGGCACCACGAAGAGGCCGGGCCCGCAGCACAGGTCCAGGACTCTCGAGCCCGGTGGGAAGTCCAGCAGCGGGGAAGAGGCGACCAGGGCGGCGGCGGACTCGGCCCGGGCCGGTGGGAACATCGTCGCGGCGAAATCCGACCAGAGCGCGTCGTCCTCGTACCAGTGCATGCCTCGCGGTCTCCTCCCGGGCCAAGGGCCCCGTGGGTGTACTGCGGCGGTCATCCCGGCGGCCGTGCGTCGCACCCCCCCCCGCTTCCGTCACCGGGAGGGCCTCCCGCACCCGGTGTCTCTCCAGTAGTCGGCCGCCCCGCCCGGGAAGTTCCCGCGTGAACACCTGGCGATGTCCTGCCCGGGCCTTCCCCGTGATCACCGGCCGATGCCGGGGGCCCGCCGCCCAGGAGGCCTCGCCGGCTTCACCGGAGGCTTGCGGGCGCCGCCGGAGGCTTCACCGGCGGCTTCCGGGCGCCGGCGGGGGGCCTCACCGGAGGTTCCCGGCCGGTGTGCAGGCGACGTAACCGGTCTTGTTCGCCCGGTGTCATCCCTGGGTAACGGGCCCTTCCTAGATTCGGGAGCGACCGCCGCCCGCCCCGCGTCCCGCACGGAACGCCCGCCCCCGAAGGGCCCCGCACATGACCGTGCCGACCCCGCAGCCGGACGCCCTCGCCACCGACCGGGTGCGTACGGTCTGCTCGTACTGCGGTGTCGGCTGCGGGATCGTCCTCGACATCGCCGCCGGCCCCGACGGCCGCCGCACCGTCGTGAAGGCGTCCGGCGACAAGGAGCACCCGTCGAACGCCGGCCGGCTCTGCACCAAGGGCGCGACCGGCGCGGACCTCCTCGCCGCACCCGGCCGGCTGACCACCGCCCTGGCCCGCGCCGACCGCAGCGAGCAGCCCGCCCCGCTGGGCCGGGACGCGGCCATCGCCGAGACGGCACGCCGGCTGCGGTCCGTGCTGGACACCCACGGCCCGGACGCGGTGGCCCTCTACGTCTCCGGCCAGATGACGCTGGAGGCGCAGTACCTCGCCAACAAGCTGGCCAAGGGCTTTGTGCGTACCAACACCATCGAGTCCAACTCCCGCCTCTGCATGGCGAGTGCGGGCAGCGGCTACAAGCTGTCCCTGGGCGCGGACGGGCCGCCCGGCTCGTACGAGGACTTCGCCCACGCCGACGTCTTCCTCGTCACCGGGGCCAACATGGCCGACTGCCACCCGATCCTCTTCCTGCGGATGATGGAGCGCGTCAAGGCGGGCGCGAAGCTGATCGTCGTCGACCCCCGCCGCAACGCCACGGCCGCCAAGGCCGACCTGTACCTGCGGATCCGGCCCGGTACCGACCTGGCCCTCCTCAACGGACTGCTGCACCTCCTCGTCGAGAACGGGCACACCGACCCCGCGTTCATCGCCGAGCACACCGAGGGCTGGGAGCAGATGCCCGCCTTCCTCCGCGACTACCCGCCCGCCGCGGTCGCGGAGATCACCGGCATCCCGGAGGACGACATCCGGCAGGCGGCCCGCTGGATCGGCGAGGCGGGCGAGTGGATGAGCTGCTGGACGATGGGGCTCAACCAGTCCACCCACGGCACCTGGAACACCAACGCGCTGATCAACCTGCACCTGGCGACCGGCGCGATCTGCCGCCCCGGCAGCGGACCGTTCTCGCTCACCGGCCAGCCCAACGCGATGGGCGGCCGCGAGATGGGGTACATGGGCCCCGGGCTGCCCGGCCAGCGCTCGGTCCTGTCCGACGAGGACCGCGCCTTCACCGAGGAGCTCTGGGGCGTACCGCCCGGCACCCTGCGCGCGGACGGCTCGGGCAGCGGCACCGTCGACATGTTCCGGCGCATGGCCGAGGGGGAGATCAAGGCCTGCTGGATCATCTGCACCAACCCGGTCGCCTCGGTCGCCAACCGCCGGACCGTCATCGAAGGCCTGGAGGCCGCCGAATTCGTCGTCACCCAGGACGTGTTCGCCGACACCGAGACCAACGCGTACGCCGATGTCGTCCTGCCCGCCGCCCTCTGGGCCGAGTCCGAGGGCGTGATGATCAACTCGGAGCGCACCCTCACCCTCTCCCGCCGCGCCACCGACCCACCCGGCGAGGCGTGGCCGGACTGGCGGATCATCGCGGAGGTGGCCTGCGCCATGGGGTACGAGGAGGCCTTCGGCTACACGAGCGCCGAGGAGATCTTCGCCGAGATCACCCGGGCGTGGAACCCGCACACCGGCTACGACCTGCGGGGCGTGACGTACGAGCGACTGCGCGGGACGCCCGTGCAGTGGCCGAGCGCGGACGCCGAAGGACCCACCCGCAACCCCGTGCGCTACCTCAACGACGGCGTCAGCCAGGAGCTGACCGTACGGCCCGACGGCAGCGTGCCCAGGCTTGCCTTCCCCCTCCCCGGCGGCCGGGCCGTCTTCCACGCCCGCCCGCACCTGCCGGCGGCTGAAATGCCCGACGAGGACTTCCCGTTCGTCCTCAACACCGGCCGTCTCCAGCACCAGTGGCACACCCTCACCAAGACCGCCAAGGTCAGCAAACTCAACCGGCTGGACCCCGCCCCCTTCGTGGAGATCCACCCCGACGACGCGGCCGCCCTGGCCCTGGCCGAGGGCGACGGCGTCGAGGTCGCCTCACGGCGCGGCCGCGCGGTGCTCCCGGCCCGGATCACGGACCGGGTCGCGGCGGGGGAGTGCTTCGCGCCGTTCCACTGGAACGACCTGTTCGGCGAGTACCTCGGTGTGAACGCGGTGACGAACGACGCGGTCGACCCGATCTCGTTCCAGCCGGAGCTGAAGGTGTGCGCGGTCCGGCTGGCGAAGGTCGCGGCCCCGGCGGTGCGCCCGGCTCCCCCCACGGCGGACCGGGCCGGGCTCACCGGCGCCCTCGGTCTCGCGGACCACGAGAGCGTGGTGGGGCCGGTGGGGTCGGCGGACCGGGTGGGGGCTAGCATGCCCCGGCGGGGGGGCGCCGGCGGCGCTAACGGCGCCGGGCCCAGCTGATTCGCGG
>NZ_JAFEUF010000275.1 GCF_016901035.1 Streptomyces durocortorensis | reverse complement strand
GGGGCGGGGGGGGGGCCCGCCGCCGCCCCGCCGCGCGCGGCCCCGTCCGCCCCCTCACCCGGCCGGGGCCGGGGGCCGGCGTCCGGTCCCGGGGGGGCGCGGCCGTCGGCCAGGCCCCGTACGCCCGGGCCCGGCAGCGCGGCCGTCAGGCGTCAGCCGGTCGAGCAGCTCGGCAGGCCGGCGGTCTTCCCCGCCTTGATCTGCTCCAGCGACTTCGTGGCGTCCGCGATGGTCTTGACCCGTACGAGGGTGAGCCCGTCCGGAGTGTCGGCGGCGGCCGAGGCGCAGTTGTCGTCGGGTGTGAGGAAGTAGCGGGCCCCGGCGTCGCGGGCGCCGACCAGCTTCATGTTGATGCCGCCGATCGGGCCGACGGTGCCCGCGTCGTCGATGGTGCCGGTGCCCGCGACGAACTTGCCGCCGGTCAGGTCGCCCGGGGTGAGCTTGTCGATGATGCCGAGGGAGAACATCAGGCCGGCGCTCGGCCCGCCGACGTCCGCGAGCTTGATGTCGATCTCGAACGGGAACGTGTGGTCCGTGCCGGCCTTGATGCCGACGATCGCCCGGCCCTTCCCGCCCTCCTCGGCGCCGCCCTCGGCGGCGGGGGCCTTCGCGGTCGTGATGGTGACCTTCTCGTCGCCCTCGGGGGCGCGGCCGGCCTTCTCCGCCGCGGCGGCCTCGTCGGCCGGGACGATCGTGAAGGTGACGTTCTCGCCCGGCTTGTGCTCGGTGACGAGCTTCGCCACGTCGCCGGGCTCCTTGACCGCCGTGCCGTCGACGGCCTTGATCACGTCGCCCGCGTGCAGCTTGTCCTCGGCGGGGCTGTCCTTGACCACCGTGGAGACCACGACCTGTGTGGAGACCGGGATGTCCAGTTCCTTGAGGGCGGCCACCTTGGCGCTCTCCTGGGACTGGCTGAACTCCTCGGCGTTCTCCTGGGTGGACTGCTCCTCCGTCTTGCCGTCCGGGTAGAGCGTGTCGTGCGGCACCACGACGCTGTCGTGGGCCAGCCAGCCGTAGACGGCCTCGACGATGTTCATCCGGTAGTCCGCACCGGTGACGCGGACCGTCGTCATGTTGAGATGACCGGATGCCGGGTACGTCTTGCGACCCGAGATCTGCAGGACGGGCTCGCCACGCGCGTCGCCCAGGGTGTTCACCGTCGGTCCGGGGGACATCTCCGAATACGGCACTTTGATCAGCACGCCTGCGCAGAGCAGCGCGATGAGGACGAGAGTGGAGGCGAGCATCGTCGCGGTGCGGCGTGGCATGGAACGACAGTACGGGAAGGGCCTGTCAGTGCACCGCCGGGGCCGGTCCGTACGGGGTGACCGGAACGCGGCGGAAGGCGGTCACGCGGCGTGCGTCGGTCTCAGAGAGCCTCGGAACCGGAGTGCGATTTCTCCATCGCGTCACGGAACCTTGCGTAGCCGGCGAGTTCGGTGACATCGCCGGTCGTGCGATTGCGGGCAGCCCAACTCGCCCATATCGCACCACCGACAGCAGCGAAAAGTGGAATCAACAGCCAAGCGAGTGCCGCCATCACGACCTCCCTACCCCATGAGCGACCGGATGCCCGATCAGCAGATTAACGATCCGGAAGACCAACGCTCATGGCGGGGGTGCGGTTACGCAAATCGGGGCTGATGCGCCCCGGTACGGTTTGCGCTCAGCAGGCTCCGACCCACTCCTCCGTACCGTCCGAGAAGCGCTGGTGCTTCCAGATCGGAACCTCGTGCTTCAGGTCGTCGATGAGCTTGCGGCAGGCCTCGAAGGCCTCGGCGCGATGCGGGCAGGCGACGGCGACGACCACGGCCAGGTCGCCCACCTCCAGTTCACCCACTCGGTGGACGGCCGCCAGTGCACGGACCGGGAAGTCGGCGACGACCTTCTCCGCCACCCGGCGCATCTCGTCCTCGGCCGAGGGGTGACAGGAATAGCCGAGCGCTCCGACGTCCTGGCCCGCGTCGTGGTTGCGCACGGTGCCGACGAAGAGCGCGATACCGCCCGCCGCGTCGTCGCCGACGGCGCGGAAGACCTCGTCGACGGAGAGCGGGGCGTCCCGGATCGCCAGCAGCCGGATGGGGTCGGCCGCCGCGTGCTCGCCGGGGTGGTCATGGGTGGGTGCCATGCTCCCATCGTGCCGTACGGCTCCGACATCTCGGAATTGCCTGTTCTACCGGCGGCCGGCCGGCTGGTTTGGAGCCTCCTACAGGGGCCGCGCCCCGGGGCCCGGGCGCGGTGGGCTGTGCGTGGTCAGATGCGGCGGCGGGCCTTGCGGGCGCGGCGGACCACGGCGGCGGCGCCGAGCAGGGCGACCGTGGCTCCGGCGGCCCCGGCGGCGGTGGCGTCCTTGCGGCCGAGACGGCGGCCGGCGAGCGTGTGGCGGCCCTCGACCTCTTCGAGGAGGGCACCGAGCACTTCCTCGTTCGTCCACTTCGGCCGCCACCCCACGTCGTGCAGCCGGCTCACACTGACCACCCAGGGGTGCATCGTGTACGCCAGGTCGCCCGCGGGGGACGGGGTGAGGCCGATCCGGTGCAGCCGGGCGGCGGCCCCGAGCGCGACGGCGGAGGGCAGCTCCATCCGGCGTACGCCGCTGAGCTCCTCGACCTCCTCCTGCTCCAGCCAGCCGTCGCAGCCGACCGCGAACTCGCCGTCGATCTTCTCCAGGGCGGCGTACTCCAGCGCCGTCACCAGGTCCTCCACATGGCAGAACTGCCAGGTGGGGCGCGATCCGGCGACGACCAGGAGGCGCGGGGACTCGAAGTAGCGGGTCAGTGCGGTGTCGGTGCCGCCGACCAGGACGGTGGGGCGTACGACGGTGACATTGAGCCCGGGGTGGGCGCGGGGCGCGCGGCGGCCCAGCCGCTCGATCTCCAGGAGGTCGCCGACGCCGGTGGCCTCGGCGGTGGCGCGCAGCTCGGCGTCCTCGGAGAGCGGCACGTCGTTGTCGGCGAGCGCCCCGTAGACCATGGCCGAGGTGCACAGGACGACCCGGTGGACCCCGACGGCGGCCGCGGCGGTCAGCACGGTCTGGGTGCCGCGTACGTTGTACGCGGTGCGGGCGGCGGGGTCGGTCTCCAGGTCGAGATCGAGCGCCAGGTGCACGACGACGTCCGCACCGCGCAGCTTCTCGGCGATCGCCGGATCCCGTACGTCCAGGATGTGCCAGGTCGCCTCGGAGACCTCTCCGCGGCGCTCGTCGATCGCGATGACCTGCTTGATCTCCTCGGATGCGGCGAGGTGGGCGGTCAGCAGTTCGCCGATGCCGGTGGCGGCTCCGGTGACCGCGACGACGGGGCCCCGGTTCCTGGGGGCCCTGGGGCGTTTCTCTTCGGGCGCGTTCTCGGGCGAGGGGTCGGTCAGGTTTCGCGCTGCGCGAACCTGCGGATCTGGGGAACTCACCGGGCGTCTCCAGCGGTTGTCTTCAGTACGTACCCGAATGACGCGTACGTACCAGGTGGCGTCCATCCTGCCGCAGGCCGGGAGTCGGCGGAGCACTGAGGCCCGAAGCGGGCGTGGTGTCTACGCTGGATGGTGATGTCGGGCAGTCGCCGTCGGTTCGAGCCGACGGCCCTACGAGCCGAGGAAACCCGTGAGTGACACCCCATTCGGATTCGGCCTTCCGCCGGAGGAGCCGGAGAACGGCGACGAGGGCAAGAAGAAGGACCCCACCGAAGGTGGGCAGGGCGCGGGCGGGCCGGGAAACCCGTTCGGCTTCGGGCCGGGGGCGGGCGGGGACAACCCGTTCGCCGCAATGTTCGGCTCGATGAATCCGAACGATCTCGGTGCCGCCTTCCAGCAGCTCGGCCAGATGCTGAGCTACGAGGGCGGTCCCGTGAACTGGGACATGGCCAAGCAGATCGCCCGCCAGACGGTCTCGCAGGGTGCCCCGGACGGCTCCAAGGACGCCAGTGTCGGCCCGTCCGAGCGGACGGCGGTCGACGAGGCGCTGCGGCTGGCGGACCTCTGGCTGGACGACGTGACGTCGATGCCGTCCGGTTCGGTCTCCACCGTGGCGTGGAGCCGCGCGGAGTGGGTCGAGGCCTCGCTGCCGGCCTGGCAGCAGCTGGTCGACCCGGTGGCCGAGCGGGTGGGCCTGGCGATGGGCGATGTGCTGCCCGAGGAGATGCAGGCCATGGCGGGCCCGCTGATCGGCATGATGCGCTCCATGGGCGGCGCCATGTTCGGCCAGCAGATCGGGCAGGCCGTGGGCACGCTGGCCGGTGAGGTGGTCGGTTCCACCGACATCGGGCTGCCGCTGGGTCCTGCGGGCAAGGCCGCGCTGCTCCCGTTGAACGTGGAGAAGTTCGGCAAGGACCTCAGCGTCCCGCAGGACGAGGTCCGGCTGTATCTGGCCCTGCGCGAGGCCGCCCACCAGCGGCTCTTCGCCCATGTGCCGTGGCTGCGGTCGCATCTGTTCGGCGCCGTCGAGGCGTACGCGCGCGGCATCAAGGTCGACACCAGCAAGCTGGAGGACGTCGTCGGCCAGTTCGACCCCTCGCAGCCGGAGCAGCTGCAGGACGCGCTTCAGCAGGGCATGTTCCAGCCGGAGGACACGCCCGAGCAGAAGGCCTCCCTGGCCCGTCTGGAGACGGCTCTCGCACTGGTGGAGGGCTGGGTGGACGCGGTGGTCCACGAGGCCGCGAAGTCCCGGCTGACCTCGTCGGACGCCCTGCGCGAGACGATGCGCAGGCGTCGTGCCTCGGGAGGACCGGCCGAGCAGACGTTCGCGACGCTCATCGGTCTCCAGCTGCGCCCGCGCCGGCTGCGGGACGCCTCGCGCCTGTGGGCCTCGCTCACGGACGCCCGGGGTCTGGAGGGCCGGGACGCGCTCTGGGCCCACCCGGACATGCTGCCGACCGCCCACGACCTGGACGACCCGGACGGCTTCGTCCACCACGAGCAGGCCGACTTCTCCGAGCTGGACAAGATGCTCGGCGAGGCGGCGAAGGGCCCGCAGAAGCCCTCCGGGAGCGATGAGGACAAGGAAGACGGCAAGGGCGGCCCCGACCAGTGAGCCTGCGCGACGACGCCGTTCTCGTACTGAAGGGGTACGCCCCCGAGGGCTCCGAGGACACGCACGGTGACCAGGCGGAGCTGCGTCAGGCCTACCTGGACCATCTGGCACGCCACGACGACGGTATGTGGAAGGCGTGCGGGGCCGGGCATGTGACGGCCAGCGCCCTGGTCATCGACCCGGAGCGCGGGAAGGTTCTGCTGACCCTGCACCGCAAGCTCCGGATGTGGCTCCAGATGGGCGGCCACTGCGAGGAGCAGGACGCCACCCTGGCGGCGGCGGCGCTCCGGGAGGCGACGGAGGAGTCCGGCATCGCGGGGCTCACCCTGCTGCCCGGCGGACCGGTCCGGCTGGACCGGCACCCGATCCCGCCCCCCTGCAACTGGCACCTCGACGTGCAGTACGCCGCGCTGGCCCCGGCCGGAGCGGCGGAGCGGATCAGCGAGGAGTCCCTGGAGCTGCGCTGGTTCGGCTACGAGGACGTGGCCGGGGTGGCCGACGCCTCGGTCGTACGGCTGCTGGAAGCGACGCGGTCCCGGCTGTAGCGGCGAGGGCTGAACGGACATGCGTAAGGGGCGGCCTCTATAGAGGCCGCCCCTTACCGCTGTCCACCGCCGCGGTCTGCGGGTTCCGGTCAGTTCCAGGCGTTGTTCTGGTTCTGGCCGTGGGAGCCCTGCTGGCCCATGCCGAACTGGGCGCGGGCACCCTGGCCCATCTGGGCGTTCTGCGGAGGCATGACCTCGCTCGGCTGGACCAGCGCGAAGCCCTGGCCGAGGAAGCTCAGCTCCCAGCCCTCGCCGGTGTTGCCGCGACGCCGGAAGACACCGGAGGAGTGCGTCTGGGCCTGCATCTGCACGCGCAGGGAGCTGGACCAGGCGACGATCGCGTCCGCGTCGACGTTGACGTACTTCTCGGGGGTGACCTGCATCATCAGCGGCTGGCCCGAGGTCATGAGGGCGACCTTGCCCGAGCCGGAGATGTTGAGCTGGTACTTGCCGCTGCCGGAGATGCCGTACTGGCTGTCCACCGCGATGACCTCGGTGTGCAGCGAGGAGTCGAGCGCGAGGACGTAGGAGCTGTCCACGGTCATCTCCTCGCGGTCGACGTCCACGACGTGGATGTACTGCGCGAGGTTGGCGAGGTAGACGGTGCCCTGGCCGGACACGCGCATGAGATCGAGGCCTTCGCCGGTGCGCGCGCGGGCGTTGCGCTGGCTCCGGGACTGGTATTCGCCGTCGAAGTCCATCAGGCCCTGGTAGGCGACCATCGCGCCCTTGCGGGCGAGGACGTCGTCGTGGCCGGTCAGCGAGACCCGCAGGAGCTGCGGGTTCTGGATCGCGTACCGGTCTTGGGTCTGCTGCTCGGTGTGGCTGAAAAGCGGACTCTGCATGATGTGTTCTCCCTCCCCGTCAGTTCCGGATCCGCAGGCGGTCCGTGCTGTCCTCGCTCGGCTGGACGACGACGATGCCCTGGCCGGAGAAGGCCATCTGGTACGCCTCGCCGCTGCCCCGTCCGATCAGCGAGCCGGCCTTGAAGCTGCGCTTGCCCTTCACCTTGAGATTCGGGGACCAGGCGACGAGCGCGTCCGGGTCGACGTACGTCTCGTCCTCGCCGCGTCCGCAGTCGACGACGATCGGGGTGCCCCGGGAGGTGATGGCGACCCATCCGGTGCCCTGGACGACGACGTTCCACAGGCCCTGTCCGGCGAACTTGGCGAGCCCCTTGACCTTCTCGACGCCCCAGGTGAGGTGGGCGTCGAAGGCGAGGAGGTTGGTGCCGTTGACGGAGAGGGAGTCGTTGTTGAGGTTGATGACGACCACGTCGGCGCCGTAGTCGGCGAGGTAGAGCAGCCCGTCGCCGGAGCACTTCATGACGGGTGCGCCCTCGCCGGTGATCCACTGGGAGGCGATCTGCCGGACGGCCGGCGGGTTGGGCTCGTACTGGATGAAGCCCTCGTACGCCACCATCGAGCCGGTGCGCGCGTAGAGGTCCTGCCCGGAGGCCATGGCGACCTTGAGCATGGTCTTGCCGTGGTTCTCCATCCGGGCCGTGACGGGGGTCGGGGCGAAGCCCGCGAGTTGCTGGTTCATGACGGGCTCCCTCAGACCTCGTAGGGCTGGACGACGATGAAGTTGCCGGGGGCGCCCCGGAACTGGAGGTTCACGGTCTCCCCGCTGTGCCCGGGGTACGCGTTGCGGCGCAGCCGGACCTGGCTGGAGACGATCACCTGGGAGGCGGCCGACCAGGCGACCACCGCGTTGCAGTCGGCGAACGTGGTGGGCGTGACCGGCAGGACGACCGGGGTGCCGTGGGTCTTCACGATCACGGTGCCGGTGCCCTGGAACAGCATCGTGAACAGGGCGCCGCCCGGGATGCCGTGCCCCTCGACCCTGCGGACCTCGTACTGGAGGGACTCGTCGAAAGCGAGGACGCTCTCGGCGGAGACGCAGATACCGTCGCCCTGCAGTTCGATCGGGTGGAGGTGCGAGCCCTCCTCGGCGAGGAAGACCTGCCCGCGGCCCGTACAGCGCATCAGCTGCATCTCCTGGCCGGTGGCGTTGCCCACGGCGCGGCCGACGAACCCGGCGCTCTTGTAGCCGAAGTCCACCTTGCCCTGATACATCACCATGCTGCCCTGGCGGGCCAGGACTCCGGCTCCGCCCATGGTCAGGTCGACCCGCATGAGCTGCTGGTTCTGCGGGGTCCAGCGCTGCCCGGTCGCGGTCTCCTTGAACGGCTGGAGGGCAGCCTGAAGACCCGCGCCGGCGGCCGGCACGCCCTGGGGCACTCCCTGCGGGACGCCCGGGGGCATACCGCCGGGGGGCTGCTGACCGTACGGGGCCGGTGCGGGCTGACCGTAGGGAGCGGGGGCCTGCTGGCCGAAGGGTGCGGCGGGCGGGGCGCCCTGGCCGGGGACCTGGCCGAACTGCGGCTGCTGCGGCTGCTGCCGCTGGCCGTACGGGGACGGGGCCTGGGGCGCCTGCGGAG
>NZ_JAFEUF010000274.1 GCF_016901035.1 Streptomyces durocortorensis | reverse complement strand
AGGTCGACGAGCCGGAAGAGGGCCACCCCCGTCTCCTCGGCCTGCCGCACCGACGCCTCGTCCAGCACCTCCGCCCCGTACGGCAGCCAGACCTGGAACTGATGCGTGTGCGGCCGCTCCGGGCGCACCCGGAACCACGGCACTCCCGCCGCCGCGAACCCCTCCGCCAGCGCCCCGGCCACCACCTTCGCGTGCCCCACGTACGACGGAAGGCGCGGCAGCTCCCGCTCAAGACCGGTCAGCGCGGACAGCGCCGCCGGGAACTGCTGGAAGAGCTGGCCCCCGTACCGGTGACGCCACACCCGCGCCTCCTCCACCAGCGTCGAAGGCCCCGCCAGCGCCGCCCCCGACAGCCCGTCCAGGGACTTGTAGAACGACACGTACACGCTGTCCGCGAGCCCCGCGATCTCCGACAGCTCCCGCCCGAAGTGCGTCGGGCACTCCCACATCCGGGCCCCGTCGAAGTGGACCACCGCGTCCCGCTCCCGGGCCGCATCGACCACCGCCGTCAGCTCCTCCCAGGACGGCAGCACGAACCCGGCGTCCCGCAACGGCAGCTCCAGCATCAGCGTGCCGAACGGCTCGGGGAACTCCCGGATCTCCTCCGCGTCCGGCAGCCTCGGCTCCGACGTCGGATGCACCGTGCGCAGCCCGCTCACCTCCCCCAGCGCCCCGCCCTCGTGCACCTCGGGGTGCGACAGAGGGTGCAGCGCCACCGTCGCGTTCCCCGTACGCCCTGCCCAGCACCGCAGCGCGACCTGCTGGGCCATCGTCCCGGTCGGGAAGAACGCCGCCGCCTCCATGCCCAGCAGCCGGGCCGTCCGCCGCTCCAGATCGGCGACGACCCCGCCCCCGTACACATCGGTCCAGTCGTCCGGATCGTGTACGGACGGGGCGTCCGCGACACCCGCCGCCAGCCGTTCGGCCAGCGTGCCGTCCTCGCCCACCCGCGCCAGCACCCGTCGCGCACCCCGCCACGCGGTCAGCCTGCGCCTCCGCTGCTCCTGCTCATCCACCGTCGCCATGGGACGATCATCACCCGGACCTCCGCCGGCGCGCCCGCCGATTCCGCCCGGCCTGCAAAGTTATCCACAGCCTGTGGGCAGCGGAGAGGCTTCCCCGAAACGCTGGCGTAGCATGCAGAGAAATCGTCCGGTACCCCCCGCGGACTGGAACGGAAGGCCGTCGCCGCGTGAACGCATCAGTTTCGAAGGAACCCCTCGACGCGAGGGACCGCCCCGCCCGCCTCACGGTCGGCGTCGTCGGCGCGGGCCGGGTCGGACCGGCCCTCGCCGCGTCGCTCCAGCTCGCCGGGCACCGCCCGGTCGCCGTCTCAGGCGTCTCCGACGCCTCCCGCCGCCGCGCCGCGGCCCTGCTCCCCGACGTGCCCGTGGTGGAGCCCGCCGAGGTGCTGGCCCGCGCCGAGCTGGTGCTGCTGACCGTCCCCGACGACGTGCTGCCCACGCTGGTCGAGGGCCTCGTCGAGACCGGCGCCGTAAGGCCGGGCCAGCTCCTCGTCCACACCTCCGGGCGGTACGGGGCCCGCGTGCTGGAACCCGCGCTGCGGGCCGGGGCGCTGCCGCTCGCGCTGCACCCGGCGATGACGTTCACCGGCACCGCCGTCGACGTCCAGCGGCTCGCGGGCTGCTCCTTCGGCGTCACCGCCCCCGAGGAGCTGCGGCTCGCGGCGGAGGCCCTGGTCATCGAGATGGGCGGCGAGCCCGAGTGGATCGCCGAGGAGTCCCGTCCGCTCTACCACGCGGCCCTCGCCCTGGGCGCGAACCACCTGGTCACCCTGGTCGCCCAGTCGATGGAGCTGCTGACCAAGGCCGGGGTCGCCGCCCCCGACCGGATGCTCGGCCCGCTGCTCGGCGCGGCGCTGGACAACGCCCTGCGCTCCGGCGACGCGGCGCTGACCGGGCCGGTCGCCCGGGGGGACGCGGGCACGGTCGCCGCCCACGTCGGTGAACTGCGCGCCCATGCCCCGCAGGCGGTGGCCGGGTATCTCGCGATGGCCCGCGCCACGGCCGACCGGGCGCTCGCCCACGGTCTGCTCAAGGCCGAGCTGGCCGAGGACCTCCTCGTCGTCCTGGCCGACCAGGAGCGCCGCCCCGGCGGCCCCGGACCGGGGGAGACCCGATGACGCACACGGCCAGGACCGCCCTCCTGCGCACCGCCGCCGAGCTGGACGCGCTGTCCCGCCCCGCCGGCGCCGAGCGGGCCGTCGTCATGACGATGGGCGCGCTGCACGACGGCCACGCCACCCTGATCCGCGCGGCCCGCGAAGCGGCGGGCCCGGACGGCCAGGTCGTGGCCACCGTCTTCGTGAACCCGCTCCAGTTCGGCGAGGCCGCCGACCTGGACCGCTACCCGCGCACCCTGGACGCCGACCTGGAGATCGCCGCGGCGGCGGGGGCCGACGCGGTCTTCGCCCCCGGCGCGGACGAGGTCTATCCGGGCGGCGAACCCCAGGTCCGGATCACCGCCGGCCCCATGGGCGAGCGCCTCGAAGGCGCGGCCCGCCCCGGCCACTTCGACGGGATGCTCACCGTCGTCGCCAAGCTCCTCCACCTCACCCGCCCCGACGACGCGTTCTACGGCCAGAAGGACGCCCAGCAGCTCGCCCTGATCCGCCGCATGGTCCGCGACCTGAACTTCGGCGTCCGCATCACCGGCGTCCCCACCGTCCGGGACGCGGACGGCCTCGCGCTCTCCAGCCGCAACCGCTTCCTCTCCCCGCAGGAGCGGCACACCGCCCTCGCCCTGCCCCGCGCCCTGTTCGCGGCCCAGGACCGGCTCGCCGCCCAGCAGGCCCTGCACGAGCGGGCCAAGGCCACCGCGCCCGGCGGCGACCGGGCCGCCGGACTCAACCGGCTCGGCGAGGCCCGCGCCGCCGCCGACGCCCAGGCCGTGGCGCTGGCCCGGCCCAACGGGGCGCCCGCCGCCGTCCGCGCCGCCGCCCGGACGATCCTGGACGAGGCCGCAGCCCGGGACCGGGTGCCGCTCGCCCTGGACTACCTGGCCCTGGTGGACCCGGCGGACTTCACCGAGATCCCGGACGACCGCGAGAGCGGGGAGGCGATCCTCGCCGTCGCGGCCCGGGTCGGGGACACCCGCCTCATCGACAACATCCCCCTCACCTTCGGAGCCCTGACGTGACCGGAATACGGCTGACCGCCCCCGCCCCCGGCTGGGCCATCGACGCGGACGTCGTGGTGGTCGGCTCCGGCGTCGCCGGGCTCACCACGGCGCTGCGCTGTGCCGCCGCCGGCCTGGACACCGTCGTCGTCACCAAGGCCCGCCTGGACGACGGTTCGACCCGCTGGGCCCAGGGCGGCATCGCCGCCGCGCTCGGCGATGGCGACACCCCCGAGCAGCACCTCGACGACACCCTCGTCGCGGGCGCGGGCCTCTGCGACGAGGAGGCCGTGCGCACCCTGGTCACCGAGGGCCCCGACGCCGTACGCCGGCTGATCACCACCGGCGCGCACTTCGACACCACCGACAGCGGCGACATCGCGCTCACCCGGGAGGGCGGCCACCACCGCCGCCGCATCGCCCACGCGGGTGGCGACGCGACCGGCGCGGAGATCTCCCGCGCCCTGGTCGAGGCGGTCCGCGAGGCCGCCCTGCACACCGTCGAGAACGCGCTCGTCCTTGACCTGCTCACCGACGCCGAAGGCCGTACGGCGGGCGTATCGCTGCACGTCATGGGGGAGGGGCAGCACGACGGCGTCGGCGCGGTCCGGGCCCCCTCGGTGGTCCTGGCCACCGGCGGCATGGGCCAGGTCTTCTCCGCCACCACCAACCCCTCCGTCTCCACCGGGGACGGGGTGGCGCTCGCGCTGCGGGCCGGGGCGGAGGTCTCGGACCTGGAGTTCGTCCAGTTCCACCCGACCGTCCTCTTCCTCGGCGCGGACAGCGAGGGTCAGCAGCCGCTGGTCTCCGAAGCCGTACGCGGAGAGGGCGCGCATCTCGTCGACGGCGACGGTGTCCGCTTCATGCTCGGACAGCACGAGCTGGCCGAGCTGGCCCCGCGCGACATCGTCGCCAAGGGCATCACCCGCCGGATGCTGGAGCAGGGCACCGAGCACATGTATCTGGACGCCCGGCACTTCGGGGCGGCCATGTGGGAGCAGCGCTTCCCCACCATCCTGGCCGCCTGCCGGTCCCACGGCATCGACCCGGTCACCGAGCCGATCCCGGTCGCCCCGGCCGCGCACTACGCCTCCGGCGGCGTCCGCACCGACCTGCGGGGCCGCACCACCGTCCCCGGGCTGTACGCCTGCGGCGAGGTCGCCTGCACCGGAGTGCACGGGGCCAACCGCCTCGCGTCCAACTCCCTGCTGGAGGGCCTGGTCTTCGCCGAGCGCATCGCCGCCGACATCGCCGAGGTCCGCCCGCCCCGCACCGAACCGGTCCAAGCCTCCCGCGACGCCGACGCCCCCGTCCCGCTGCTGGCCCCCGAGGCCCGTACGGCGATCCAGCGCACGATGACCCGGGGGGCCGGGGTCCTGCGCTCCGCCGCCTCCCTGGCCGCCGCCGACGAGGAGCTGGAGGCCCTCCACCGCGAGGCCGCCGCCGACGCGGACGGGCCCCGGGTCTCCAAGGCGGTCGTCCCCGGGGTCGACGCCTGGGAGGTCACCAACCTGCTCCTGGTCTCCCGGGTCCTGGTCGCCGCCGCCCGGGACCGCGAGGAGACCCGCGGCTGCCACTGGCGCGAGGACCGGCCCGACCGCGACGACGCCAACGGCCGCCGCCACCTGGTCGTCCGCATCGGACCGGACCGCACCCCGGTCGTCCACCGCACGGAGACCGCCGCATTCCCGCCCGTACGCCCGTCGGATTGAGCAGACTGCTGGAAGCAGCCGCTCCGCCGCACACCACGCGGAGCAGCACCCGCAACAACACACACAGCACCGCACGCACCACCGGCACCACCGAAGCCCCAGCCGCACACGCACCACTGGCACCACCCGAAGCACCAGCCGCACCCGCACCACCCGCCACGCCCCCGAGGAGCCGACACCGTGAGCACGCCCGAAGAGAATCCGCGCCCCACTCCCGTGGACGTACCGCTGATCAGCGTCGGCGCGCCCGCATCGTCCGCACCGGCGGAAGGCGGCTGCGGCGACGGCTGCGGTTGCAGCGACGGCTTCGACCCCGACGCCCTGGAGTGCGGCCTCGACCCCGCGCTCGCCCTGCTGCTGGCGGAGGCCGGTCTCGACCCGGTCCAGGTCGAAGACGTCGCGCATGTGGCGATCGAGGAGGACCTCGACGGCGGAGTGGACGTCACGACCGTGGCGACCGTCCCCGAGGACGCGGTGGTCACCGGCGACTTCACCGCCCGTGAGGCCGGCGTGGTCGCCGGGCTCCGGGTCGCGGAGGCGGTCCTGTCGATCGTCTGCACCGAGGAGTTCGAGGTCGAGCGGCACGTCGAGGACGGCGACCGGATCGTCCCCGGCCAGAAGCTGCTGACCGTCACCACCCGCACCCGCGACCTGCTGACCGGCGAGCGCAGCGCGCTGAACCTGCTCTGCCGCCTCTCCGGCATCGCGACCGCCACCCGCGCCTGGGCGGACGTGCTGGAGGGCTCCAAGGCCGAGGTCCGCGACACCCGCAAGACGACGGCGGGCCTGCGCGCCCTGGAGAAGTACGCGGTGCGCTGCGGCGGCGGCGTCAACCACCGGATGTCGCTCTCCGACGCGGCGCTGGTCAAGGACAACCACGTGATCGCCGCGGGCGGCGTCGCCGAGGCGTTCAAGCGGGTCCGCGCCGAGTTCCCCGAGCTGCCCATCGAGGTCGAGGTCGACACGCTGGACCAGGTCCGCGAGGTGCTGGACGCGGGCGTCGACCTGATCCTGCTGGACAACTTCACCCCGGCCGAGACCGCCGAGGCGGTCGCGTTGGTCGCCGGCCGGGCGATCCTCGAATCCTCCGGCCGCCTCACCCTCGACTCGGCCCGCGCCTACGCCGACGCGGGCGTCGACTATCTGGCGGTCGGGGCGCTCACCCACTCCTCGCCGATCCTCGACATCGGCCTGGACTTCCGCGACGCCGAAGCCGAAGCGGACGCCGCCACCGACACCACCGCCACCGACGGGGCCGACGCCTGATGCTGCTCACCATCGACGTCGGCAACACGCACACGGTCCTCGGCCTCTTCGACGGCGAGGAGATCGTCGAGCACTGGCGGATCTCCACCGACGCCCGCCGCACCGCCGACGAGCTGGCCGTCCTGCTCCAGGGCCTGATGGGCATGCACCCGCTGCTCGGCATGGAGCTGGGCGACGGCATCGAGGGCATCGCGATCTGCGCCACCGTCCCCTCGGTCCTGCACGAGCTGCGCGAGGTCACCCGCCGCTACTACGGCGACGTCCCCGCCGTGCTGGTCGAGCCCGGCGTCAAGACGGGCGTGCCGATCCTGATGGACAACCCCAAGGAGGTCGGCGCGGACCGCATCATCAACGCGGTCGCCGCCGTCGAGCTGTACGGGGGCCCGGCGATCGTCGTCGACTTCGGCACCGCCACCACCTTCGACGCGGTCTCCCCGCGCGGCGAGTACACGGGCGGGGTGATCGCCCCCGGCATCGAGATCTCGGTCGAGGCGCTCGGCGTCCGGGGCGCCCAGCTCCGCAAGATCGAGCTGGCCCGGCCGCGCAGCGTGATCGGCAAGAACACCGTCGAGGCCATGCAGTCCGGCATCATCTACGGCTTCGCCGGCCAGGTCGACGGGGTGGTGGCCCGGATGAAGAAGGAGCTGGCCGCCGACCCGGACGACGTCACCGTCATCGCGACGGGCGGCCTTGCTCCGATGGTGTTGGGGGAGTCCTCGGTCATCGACGAGCACGAGCCGTGGCTGACGCTCATCGGGCTGCGCCTGGTGTACGAGCGGAACACGCCCCGCTCGTAGGGGCGGGCCCGCAGGAGCCCGGCGTACCTGCGGGAACGGCCGGGGCCGGGGGCCCGGATGACCGCTCCGGCACGCCGCGCCACCGACGACCAGTTAAACGGATTTTGTCCATTTAGCACGTATTGTCGCGTTATGCCCACGCCCTACGGTTCACGAGGCGGCATGGCGTTCAGCGCGGACGAGCTGCGGGTGCTCCGACGTGCCCTCGCCATCGCCCTCCACCCCATGCCCCTGTCCGACGAGGACGTCCAGGACTGCCTGCGGCTCGCGGGCTCCGTGGACGAGGCGGTCGGCGAGGCGGGTCGGCTGCGCGCCTTCCTCCTCGCCGACCTCGCCCGCTACCGCAACGCCCTCCCCGGCTCCGCCACCGGCTACCTGGAGCTGCTCCAGGACGCCCTGGCGGCCGGCTACGACCCCCGCCCGGACGATCTGGCCGCCCTGCGGGCCCTGCGCGGGGGGCCGCTCGCGGCGGCCCTCCTGGAGCGCTGTCAGGTGCTCGCCGAGCGTTCCGTGCGGGCCCGTCTCGCCGGCCGCTCCGTCGGGCTCGCCGCCCCCGGCCCCCGCAGCCGGCTGCTCGCCCTGCCCGGCGGCCGCGCCGCCGCCCGGGAACCGGACCGGCCCAAGGGCCCGGCCGCACCGAGTCACCCGCAGAAGCCCGGCGACCGCCCGATGCCCAAGCCCTCCGAGGTCTTCCCGCCGCGCCGCCGGCCGACGCCGCCCCCGTCCGAGGAGCGGGCGGCCGGCTGATCTCCGGCGTTCTTTGACGCGGCGGCCTCCACCGGGAGGTCGCCGCGTCGGGCCGTTGAGGGCTCGCTACTCTGGACGGCATGGACTACGTATCCGCGCTCGTGCCCCCCGTGGTGATGGCCGTCTTCTTCGTCTCCGTGATCGTGATCATCGTCAAGAGCCAGGGTGGTCCGAACAAGACCAAGGAGGACGACGCGGTGGACGCGGCGATCGCCCGCGCGGAATCCGCAAAGCAGACCGCTCGTCCGGAGAATGTCTGACCGAATGCCTGATCGCGATGCCGGATCGCGGGAGCGGCCCACCCGCCCACGTACTCCCGGCGCGCGACCCCTGAGCGCCCCCCGCGGGGGGGGGGGGGGGGGTTTTTTTGCCCCAAAGCCGCGCCCAAGGGGCAAAAGGGCCCAAAATTTTAGGGGGGCCCCGCGAATTGGGGGGCGCCGACAACCCCGGGGGGGCC
>NZ_JAFEUF010000273.1 GCF_016901035.1 Streptomyces durocortorensis | reverse complement strand
CCCGGTGGCCGGGTGTCGGGGGTCCGCCGGGCCCCCGGCCCCCCCCCCCCCCCCCCCCCCCCCCCCCCCCCCCCCCCCCGGGGCCCCCCCCCCCCCCCCCGGGGGCTTCGGTGAGGGCTACTTCGTGTTCTCGCCCAAGGCGGTACGCAGCCAGTCGAGGCTTCCTTGCGCCAGCAGCTCGTCGGCCAGGCGGTTGGCGGTATCGGTGACGAGACGACCGCGGCTGTTGTCGATCCACCGCTGGGCGTTTTCGTAACCCTGGGCCTTGTATTCGAGGCCTTGGAGCATGCACTCCAGCTTGTCCGCGTCCCGGGCGCAGACCGCCTCCGGCGACTCCTTCGCCTCGTACTCGGCGACCAGCTCGCGGACCGCTGAAGCCAGCACCTCGGGCATGCCCGCAGTCTGGTCGGCGGTGACTTCCTGTGGGTCGCCGGCGGGCGCGTACTTCTTCCCGAGGTGGTTGACGTCCCCGGTACGGGTCTCCTGCGTGTCGTGCCAGACGGCGAGGTAGGCGGCCCGGGCGGGGTCCGCGCCCTCCAGCTTCGCGATGATCGTGGCGATCAGCGCCGTACGCCACGAGTGCTCGGCAACGCTCTCCGGGTCACGTACCCCGGCCATCCACCACCCGGTACGCCGCGTTTGCTTGAGCGTGCCTGCCTCGAACAGAAAGCGGCCCACCGCGGACAGGTCGTTGCTCACGACGTCCTCCTCTCACGCTTCGGCGAGGCGGATCGCGTATCGGATGCTTTCAGGCGTTGCGCGCCGTCAGTCTTCCTCGCTCACCAGCACCAGCACCCCCTGTAAGCTACTGGCCGACCTGGTGACCTGTGTCCCCCTGATTCCCGGTGAGTTCAGCCTCTGGCCGGGAAGATGGCGCGACGGTCGTCATCGACCCTAGGCTCGATGTGTGAAGACGTTCGTGTTCGACATCGGTGAGACTCTCGTCCGCGACGACCGCTACTGGGGTTCCTGGGCCGACTGGCTCGGCACGCCCCGGCACACGCTGTCCGCTCTTGTCGGTGCCGTGACAGCCCAAGGGCTCGACAACTCAGAAGCGCTGAGGCTGGTGAAGCCGGGCATCGACATTCCGGCCGAGTACGCCGCCCGTGAGGCAGCCGGACGTGGTGAGTACCTCGATGAGAGCGACCTGTACGAAGACGTCCGCACCGCTCTCTCGGAACTTCGCCGACTCGGGATGCGCGTCGTGATCGCAGGCAACCAGACCGTGCGCGCCGGAGAGTTGCTCAGGACGCTCGATCTGCCCGCCGATCTCGTCGCGACCTCCGAGGAGTGGGGTTGCGCCAAGCCCTCGGCGGAGTTCTTCGCGAGGGTCCTGCAGGCATCCGGCGCCCCCGCGCGCGACACCGTGTACGTCGGTGATCATCCCGCGAACGACACGTTCCCCGCGGCCGAGGCCGGACTCCGTACCGCGCACATCCGCCGGGGCCCCTGGGGGCACCTATGGGGCAACGACGACCGCGTACACGCGCATGCTGATTGGGTGATTCAGTCGCTCACGGACCTCACCGACATCGCCGCGAAGTAGAGACGGTGGGAGGCCGGCGAGCATCCCGCTACCGCCACCTCCGGCTGTCGACCGATGCGGTGACCAAGGCGCGACGATTCAAGGAATCTCTGCCCCACGCGCAGTCGATCACAGCATGGGGAGACTCCCCACCTTCCGGGTGGAGAGTCTCCTCGAACTGTCGCGGCTTGTCGCAGAGTTCGATGCACGAGTGTGTTGACGCCCGCCTACCGTCACGCCCCCAGCACGTCCATCAAGTGGTCGTCCAGGTCGGCCACGAAGTCCTCCCGCCGCCACGGTCGCAGCTCAACACGGGCTCGGCGCAACCGAATCGCGGGTACGCGACCACCGGTCGCCACCGCCGCGATTACGCACTCGTGCAGCAGCTCGGCAGCCGACCGGGGATCCCCCATCCGGATGCGGGCAAGGGCCTGATCAGTTCTCACGATCGCGCGTTGCACCTGCTCTCGGGGAGCGGTCAGAGCAGCCGCTGATGCGGCGAACCGGTCGTGCGCGACCGAGGGATCGCCGATGTACAGCTCGCACACCCCCTCGAACCCACGAAGGTGACCGGCCGAGAAGGTACTGCCCGAGGGATCGTCGGCGCATCGGCCTTCGATGTCGTACCAGGCCAATCCGAGCGCCGCTTGCGCCTGCCGCTCCCACCCGGCCCGCGCGGCGACCTCGGCCTGGAGCGCGTGCGCTCGCGCTCGCACCTGGGCACTGTCCCCCGAGCCGGCTGCATTCACCGCCTGGTCGACGAGCCGCCGGGCGTCGGCGAGATCGGGTGACGAATAGAAAGTCACGAGCGCGTGGCTCATGTTTACGGACGCCCGCAGCCATGTGTTGCCGAGTTGCTCGGCCTGGGCCGTGGCCTCGGCGTACAGAGCTTGTGAGGCCCCGTCGTCCCGGTTCTCGAACGCCAGCCGACCGGCGAGGGAACAGGCCGCGACGGCGACCGCCCGGACGTTACCGGCCACCGGCCCAGGAAGAGGCCCCGCCTGCAGTCGGCGGCACGCGTCGATCACGGGCGCGAGCAACAGTTGCAGGCGCACCATCGGCACCGAGCCCACTTGTGCGTTGACGTCGGCCACGACCGCGGCCAGCCCGGCCGAGGTTTCCTCGGTCGCCCGGCTCGGGTCTGCCAGGGCAACGGACAGGTCGGCCTGTACGAGAGTGGAGAGCAGAGCGAGCATGCCGCCGGTGTCCGTCGCCGTACGGATGAGAGCTGTACGCAGCGAGGCGACGCGGGACTCACTCTCGCCGAGGTCGAGCAGCGCGCCGAGCAGCTCGGCCAAGTCGGAACCGGCCCCTACAGTTATCTGCCCGGCCGGGGTGCGGGCGTATAGGTGAGCGAGGAGAAGCTGGTACCGCTCGTCGGGCAACGTCGGTGACGCCGACTCCCAGCGGGCCACGGAGCGTTGGACGCTCGCCACGGCGGGCAGGCGCGGCTGATGCAGAGCGTCGGCGATCTGCGAGAGCGCCCGCGCGACTCCGGCCAGAGAGAGGCCACGGCTGTGCCGCAGGCGTTTCAGCGTTGCCGCCCCCGCGGCCCGGTTGCCCATATCGCCATGGTGACGCAGTTCGTGGCAGTGCGTGGCTACACCGGCACGATCAGTCGGGGCTTTCCCTGCTCGGCGGTGTAGTCGATCGTCTGCCACGTCCCGGTCGACGGTTCCGTGGCGTGAGGGAAACCGATGGTCATCGACGTGTGGTCGACCATCCACCGGTTACGTGCGTGGTAGGCCGGGGACTGGAGTTCGGCCGCCCCGAGCTCCACGACCTCCTTGATGCGGCCCCTCGAACGAGCGACGGCCTCCTGTGCCTCGGCCGGCTGCCGGTCCATGGTGCCCGGAGCGACGATCGTGATGGCCGCCGATGTCCGGTCAGCGAGCCAGAGGAGGGCGAGCGAGTCGATGCCCGCTGCGCCGCCGATGTAGAAATGCGCGGCCCGGGCGAAGGGGTTGAGGTATTGCTCGAACAGGTCGGCGTACTCTGCGAGGTCTTTGTGGCCCGTCTGGCGCGTACCGGTGATCGTGACCGTCCTCATGATCCACTCCGTGTCATAGGTTGTCATATTCCCTGCAGCCGGGTCAGTTGAGACCGTCAAGGCATGAAAGCCACCGACCTGCAAAGACTGGCGGGGCACCTGCGCAATCAAGGATTGCGGGTGGTCGCCCTCGAACCCGAACTGCGACTGCACGTCACGGACCCGATGCATGGATTCCTCACCCAGGAGATTGTCGCCGAGGGCGGGCGGTACGTCACAAGCTTCCGTTCCGACATCGGCGAGCGCGGTCGGGAGAAGAAGTGCGCCGACCGGATCGCGCACCTTCTTGCGGATTCGCTGCCCACCACAGAGGGGGCGTCATGACCGGAGTGGCGGAAAGGCCGCTGCAGCAGAGCGGCGACAAAGTGTACCGGTCCTGGCTCGGGCACACCCAGTTCTGCGCCGCCTGTCGTGCCGGGGTCTGCTGTCCGACGGCTGTGCGTTTGGGTCGTGTCTGGCGGGAGGTGCGGCGCGGATGAGGTGTCCCGTGGACGGGGGTGTGCATGAGTCTCCGGTCGGGGATGAGGCGGGGGCCTGCTGGCCGGAGCGTGGGGTGACGTTGTTGTGGCGTGGTGATCCGATCACCGTCACCGATGTGACCGGGGCGGCGGATGTCTGCCTGGATGCGTTGTCGGTGGGGGCGGATGGTCCATGCAGTGTTGTGTGCCGGAGTGCCCTGGTGACGGACCTGGCTGACATGCATGCCCTGTGTCGCTTGCCGGGGTGTTCCTGCCCGTGCCACGTCGTGGTGACCGCGCTCCGGGATGCCGGATGAGCGTCGCCTTGTCGGTGACGGATGTCCCTACGTGTGAGGCGTGTTGGCGTGAGCCGGTGACCGCCGTGCGGAACACGGCCCTTGGGCGGGATCTGTTGTGTCGGGCGTGTGCGGAGGGTGGTTGTCCGCGCAGGGTCGATCTGTTCCCGCCGTAAGGGATCTACCGGCTCAACCGTCCCGCGAGCCAGTCAGTTGTATCGAATGCATCGATCAAAGGAGATGGACGATGACCAGCATTTACGTTCCGGTGGAGGCCGGGAAGCACGGCGGGGCTCCGTCGGACAAGCCGTGGACGCCGCCGCAGGAGCCGAAGCCGTCGCCGGACGGCAGCCGCCCCCAGTTCGTGCCGCAGTCGTGAGCGGCGCATCGGAGGCACCTACGTACCCGGACCTCGTGCGGGATCTCGCTGATCGTGGGTTGCTGACTGGTCGGTGGCGGCAGGTGTTCGAGGCTGTTCCGCGCAGCCGGTTCGTCCCGGCCGACGTCTGGCGACAACTCCCGGACCGGTGCGAGCCGGTGGTGGGGGCGGATGCCTGGCTGGCGTTGGTGAACAGTGATGAGCCGGTGGTGACGCAGCTCGACGACGGGGCCGAGGGCGGGCCGGGCATCGCGACGTCGTCGAACTCGATGCCCTCGATGGTCGCCCGGATGCTCGGGCTGCTCGAAGTCCGGGACGGGATGCGGGTGTTGGAGGTCGGGACCGGCACGGGGTACGTCGCCGCGTTGCTCTGCGAGCGGCTCGGTGATGATCTGGTCCACAGCGTGGAGCTGGATCCGGTCGTGGCGCGGCAGGCGGCCGAGGCATTGGCCCAGTCCGGGTATCGGCCGCGGTTGCGGGTCGGGGACGGTGAGCAGCCCTGGCCCGGCCTGGGGCCCATGGACCGGCTGGTTGCCACCTGCGCCCTGCGGTACGTCCCGCACACGCTGCTGCGGCAGGTCCGCCCCGGCGGGATCGTCGTGGCCCCGCTGGCCCGGGAGTTCTGGTCGGGCGCGCTGGTCCAGCTTCGGGTTCAGGAGGACGGCACTGCGGTGGGCCCGTTCCGTGGCGGGGCCACGTACATGCCGATGCGCGCCCACCGCGTCCCCGATCTCCACGAGGTCCGGGGGAAGGGGCGGGCTCGTGCGGCCGGCCTGGATCCCGCCCGGCTCCTGGATCTCGGGTTCGCCCTGTTCGCGGGGGCGCGGCTGCCCGGTGTGCGGCTCATCCACCAGGCCGCCGGTGAAGGTGTTCAGGTGTGGGTGACCCATGGGAACGGGAGTGCCGCGAGTGCTGCTACCGGGGAGGAGGTGTGGCAGTACGGGCCCGGGTTCCTGTGGGAGGAGATCGAGCAGACCTGGTGGGAGTACGAATCGGCCGGGCGGCCCGGTCCCGAGCAGTTCGGGCTGACCGTCACCGACCGGGGGCAGCACGTCTGGCTCCGCGATCCGCGCGCGGTCATTGGACCAGGCAGGGGGCAGTTTCCGCGCCGGCCGAGTCCCGCGCCGCGTGCGCAGGCCCGCGTGCGCGGGGACCACGACTGATCGGGCGAGAAGAACTCCCCGCAGGGAGCAGTCCTGAGGCGCGGGCTTCATGTGGTTCACGTGTGGGAGAGGCCCGCCGGGCGCCTTCGTCGTGCGGCGCGCCGGGGCCTTCTCACGTCCTCGGCGCGGTGGTGCGGAGTGCGCCGGTCCTACGGTGACGGGGCGGGTGGTCAGATGACGCGCGGGATGACCTCGTCGCGCTTGGTGGACCAGTTCGTGACGATCGGCTTGTCCACCGTGGGGGCGTCGGGCAGCTCGACCTGGGCCGGGTTCAGGTCGTCCTCGGAGGTGGCGATGATGACGTTCTCGAACTTCTTGCCGCCCTCGCCCTCGGTGGTCTTGGCGTCGATCCCGGCGTACGCGACCGAGGAGCCGGAGAGCTTGATCGGGTCTTCGCCGCCCTGGCCGACGGGCGAGGCCACGCCGTCCGCGCCCGAACCGAAGGAGACGCTCGGGGTGTTGACGTCCAGGTAGCAGGTGATGCCGGACTTGGCCTTGGCGGTGACGAGGTAGTGGCTGATCGGCTGGGCTTCCCACGTGACCGTGAAGTCCAGGTCGTTGGTGCCGCAGGACTGGCCGTAGCCGCTCTTGTCGCCGCCGGTGGATTCTCCCTTGTCACCGGACGTGGAGCCGCCGCTCTTGGAGCTTCCGGCCGACGCGCTCTCACTGGCGGAGGCGTTGTCGCCCGACGGGGTCTCGCCCTTGCCGTCCCCGGTGGAGGAAGCGGAAGCGGAGGGTGCTGCGGGGGCACCGTTTTCCAAGGGGGTCCTCGGGGCCGCAGGCCGTGGTCGCGGCGAGGGCTGTCACGGCGGCGGCCAGGACGAGACGGGCGGAACGGGTGGCGGGACGCGAGCGCATCATGAACTCCAACGGCGCTCGACTGTGGTGGTCTGTGCTGACATCGACGACGTTAGGGGCGGCTCCATCCTGAAATGATCCTGCCCATGTCCAGGTCCTGTTTCAGCGAATCCGTTCCATGAAAGCGGTGTTGAACTGCGCCGGATTTTCAGCGGAGTACGTGACCGACTGCGAGGATGGAATGATGAGCAATCCCCGCTGCGAGCTGCTGCGCTGGCAGTTCGACATGACCTGGTCACTGTTCGACTACCACCTGGAGCGGCTCGGGCCCGATGACTTCCTGTGGGAACCTGCTGATCTGTCGTGGACCGTGCGTCCGGATCCCGCCGGAAACTGGCTGCCGGACTGGGCCGAGACCGAACCCGACCCCGTCCCTGTTCCCACCATCGGCTGGGTGAGCTGGCATATCGGATGGTGGTGGAGTACCGCCATCGCTCACCTACGAGGCCGGACGCCCCGGGAGCGTACCGACGTCACGTGGCCGGGCAACGGGCCGGAGGCTGTCGCCTGGCTTCAGGATCTGCGTACCCAGTGGCTGGCTGTCCTCGACGAACTCACCGACGTCGATCTTGACGCCGTCTCCACGCTGCCGTGGCAGACCTCGCCGGACAACACCATCGGACACGCGGTCGCCTGGCTGAACGCCGAGCTGATGAAGAACGTCGCCGAGATCGGGCAACTGCGCCTGCTTCGGGCGGCGTCGAAGCCGTAGGTCGCACGTTCCGCCGGCTGTGCCGGTCACCGTCCTCGTGACCCGCGGCGGGCCCCGTGACTCCACTCGTGCGCGGCCACGACCAGGCACACCGCCACCAGGACCACGTTCTTGACGACGTACTGCCCCTCCATCGTCGGGGCCGGCGAGTGGGGTTGCCACATCGCGTCGGGGAGGAGGAAGAGGGTCGAGAACACGCCTCCCATGTGCAGGAAGAACGCGACGAGCGCGGGGCGCAGCAGGCGGCGGCCGACGATCAGGCCGATGCCGATGGCTGTTTCGAGCGCCGCGAGGGAGAGCAGCAGCACCGTCTCCGGTACGAGGCCCAGGGTCATCTTCGTGGCCGCGTCGATGGCCACCTGCTCGGCGGGGCTGGCCGAGGGGAACAGCTTCAGCATGCCGAAGCCGACGAAGACGATGCCGACCGTCGCCCTCAGCAGGGTGAGGGCGTGGGTGTCGACCAGCTCGGCGAGTCGGAGAGGGAACCGGGAGCCGGGAGGGCGGGCAGCTTGCTCCAACTGGGCCTCGGCCATTGGGGATTCAGGAGTTTCGCCGGTCGGGGACAGGCTCGGTTCTACGGTGTGGCTGCTCATGTGCGGTCTCCCGTGATGTCTGTGGGGGTGGGAAAACGTGCATGGGTGGACCCGCGCGGCTCGTCGGGCACCTGGGGCGATGGGGGGGGGAA
>NZ_JAFEUF010000272.1:5848-8193 GCF_016901035.1 Streptomyces durocortorensis | reverse complement strand
CTCCCCGCTGCCCCGCCTCGTCGTCCTCACCGACGACTTCGACGCGCTGGTAGCCCCGGCGCTCGGCTCCCCCGGCCGGCCCGCCGCCGGTTCGGTCGTGCGGGCGCTGGAGGCCGTGGCCCGGGACGGCGGGCGGCTCGGGGTGCACCTGGTCGCCACCTCCGCGCGCCCCGACCGCACCGAGGACACCGAGCTGGCCCGTGGCGCCCGGCTGCGCATCGTGCTGGACGCCCCGGTGCTGCCGCCGTCCCCGGACGAACCGGCCCCGGGCCGGGGCCGGTTGGGGCATCCGGACGGCCGGGTGACGCCGTTCCAGGGGGGCCGGGTCACCGGGCGCATCCCGCGTACGGCGACGCTGCGTCCGACCGTCGTCCCGCTGGAGTGGGAGCGGATGGGCGATCCGCCGACCCGGCGGCCGGTCCGGGAGCTGGGCAACGGGCCGACCGACCTGGCCCTGCTCGCCAGCGCTCTGGAGCGCGCGGCCCGCTCGGTCAACGCCGAACGGCTCCCCGCACTCGTACCGTTCACGGCCTGACCAACGCCCGAGCACCGCACGACCACAGCCCGAGCACCGCACGAGCACCGCCCGACCACAGCGTGCGACCACGGCCCGACGACGGCCCGACCGCGCCCTGACGACAACCTCCGGGAGCACCCTCCTACCCCTGCCCGGGCAGGCTTCCGACATGCCCTGACATGACGTCACGAGGCGATCACGATCGGCGCGTTGGAGCACCCGGCGGTATTGCGGGGCCCGTGCACCGGGCGTAGGACTGTGCGCACGGACGACGTAGTCCGGGCATGCGGACGTGGCCGGGCGCGTAGGGAAGAAACGGGGCAGGAATGCGCACAACCCTCTCGATACGCAGGACCGCCGTCGTGTTCGCGGCGGTCGGCGCTCTGGCGCTCACCGGCTGCGGGGACGACGGCGACGGCAAGAAGAAGTCGGGCGACGACTCCGGCAAGGGCACGGACAGCGCGTCCACGGTCGACCTGCCGAAGCTGGACGGGGAGAACGTCTCCGTCGCCGCGGTCTGGACCGGACCCGAGCAGGAGAACTTCACCAAGGTGCTGGACGAGTTCGAGAAGCGTACGGGCGCGAGTGTCACCTTCGTCCCGGCGCAGGACCCGATCATCAACTTCCTGGGCACGAAGATCGCGGGCAAGCAGCCGCCGGACGTGGCGATGATCCCGCAGGTCGGCGCGATCCAGCAGGCGGCCGCGAAGAAGTGGGCCAAGCCGGTCGGCGCCGAGGCGAAGGCTCAACTCGACAAGAACTACGCCAAGGTCTGGCAGGACCTCGGCGCGGTCGACGGCACGCAGTACGGGGTGTACTTCAAGGCCGCCAACAAGTCCCTGATCTGGTACAACGCCGCCGCGTTCGACAACGCGGGGGCGAGCGAGCCGAAGACCTGGAAGGACTTCCTGACGACCGCGGAGACCGTCTCCGCCTCCGGCGTCACCCCGGTCTCGGTGGGCGGCGCGGACGGCTGGACCCTGACCGACTGGTTCGAGAACGTCTACCTCTCGCAGGCGGGCCCGGAGAAGTACGACCAGCTGGCGAAGCACGAGATCCCGTGGACCGACCCGTCCGTCAAGGACGCGCTGACCTCGCTGGCCGAGCTGTTCGGCAAGCCGGAGCTGATCGCGGGCGGGGCGGACGGGGCGCTCCAGACGGAGTTCCCGGCCTCGGTGACGCAGACCTTCACCGGGGGCGACCAGCCCAAGGGCGCGATGGTCTTCGAGGGCGACTTCGTCTCGATCAACATCGCGCAGACCGAGGCGAAGATCGGCACGGACGCCAAGGTCTTCCCGTTCCCGGCGGTCGGCGCGGACTCCCCGGTGGTGACCGGCGGCGACGCGGCGGTGGCTCTGAAGGACAGCAAGGGCGCGCAGGCGCTGCTGACCTGGCTGGCGTCGTCGGACGCGGCGAAGATCTGGGCCGAGGCGGGCGGGTTCATCTCCCCGAACAAGGGCCTGGACCTGAAGGCGTACCCGAACGACGTGCAGCGCACGATGGCGCAGGCGCTCATCGACGCCGGTGACGACGTGCGGTTCGACATGTCCGACCAGGCCCCGCAGTCGTTCGGCGGGACGCCCGGTGCGGGCGAGTGGAAGATCCTCCAGGACTTCCTGAAGAACCCGAAGGACATCGCGGGAACCCAGAAGAAACTGGAGTCCGCGGCGGCCAAGGCGTACAAGAGCTGACGCCGTGACGACAGCGACCGCGGGGGGGGGCCGGGGGGGGCCCCCCCCCCCCCCCCCCCCCCCGGCCGCGCCCGGCCCCCCCCCCCCGCCGCCCCCCCCGCGGCGGGCCCGCCCCCCCCCGGGGCGCGCGGGGGGGG
>NZ_JAFEUF010000272.1:0-5839 GCF_016901035.1 Streptomyces durocortorensis | reverse complement strand
TTTCTCTCCCCCACTGCCATATAGTATTAGGCACGGGGCCGCTGGGCGGCTCCTTCTGCCTTTGGCCCTGTCCGGGCCGGCGGGGGCGGGGGGGGGGGGCGGGGGCCCCCCCCCCCCCCCCCGACGACGACACGAGTCCGCGCCCGTCCCCCGACCCGGAGAAGCCCCGCCGGAGCGTGACCGGCACCCGCAGGGTCATCGCGGCGGCGTTCCTGCTGCCCGCGCTGGTGCTGCTCGGTGCGCTGGTGGTCTATCCGATCGGGTACTCGGTCTACCGGTCGTTCTTCGACCAGGCCGGTACGGGCTTCGCCGGGATCGACAACTACAAGGCCCTGTTCACCGACGACACGATCCTCACGGCGGTGAAGAACAACGCGATCTGGGTGGCCCTCGCCCCGACGGTCGCCACCGCGCTCGGGCTGATCTTCGCGGTGCTGACCGAACGGATCCGTTGGGGCACCGCGTTCAAGCTGATCGTCTTCATGCCGATGGCGATCTCGATGCTGGCGGCGGGCATCATCTTCCGGCTGGTGTACGACCAGGCTCCAGAGCGGGGTGTGGCCAACGCGGTGGCGGTGGGCGTGCACGACACGTTCAACCAGTCCTCCGGCTTCCCGAAGGCCCGCCCGCTGCCCGTCCACCCGCTGGAGAAGGCGGCCGGCGGAACATTCGTCTCCAAGGAGCCGATCCGCGCGGGTCAGCCGCTGCGGGTGCCGCTGGTCGGTGTGGCTCCGGCGAAGATGCCGGGCGACGCGCGGCCCGCCGAGGGCGCCCCGGCCGCCTCGGGGGACAAGATCTCCGGGACGGCGTGGCTGGACTTCACCCGGGGCGGCGGCGGGAAGCCGAACGTCGTCGACCCGAAGGAGCTGGGCCTGAAGGGCCTCAAGGTCGAGGCGGTGAAGGACGGCAAGGTCGTCGCCACGGCCACAGCGGGAGCGGACGGGGTGTTCAGCCTGCCCGCCTCCGCGGACGGGGCCCAACTGCGCCTGCCCGCCGACAACTTCCGCGAGCCGTACAACGGCGTCGACTGGCTCGGCCCGTCCCTCGTGACGCCCGGGATCATCGGCAGTTACGTGTGGATGTGGGCCGGGTTCGCCATGGTCCTGATCGCCGCCGGTCTTGCCGGTCTGCCGCGCGAACTGCTGGAGGCGGCCCGGGTGGACGGGGCCAACGAGTGGCAGGTGTTCCGCCGGATCACGGTGCCGATGCTCGCGCCGGTGCTGGCGGTGGTCCTGGTGACCCTGATGATCAACGTGCTGAAGGTCTTCGACCTGGTGTTCATCATCGCGCCGGGCTCTTCCCAGGACGACGCGAACGTCCTGGCGCTCCAGCTGTACCGGTCCTCGTTCGGCACGGACGCGGACCTCGGGATCGGCAGCGCGATCGCGGTGCTCCTGCTGCTGCTGGTGATCCCGGTGATGCTGGTCAACATCCGCCGGATCCGGAAGGAGGGACGGCGATGAGCAGCGCACCGGAGACGAACAGCGCACCGGACGTGAACACCGCACGCATCGGCCGCCAGAAGGCGGTCTCCCGGCAGCCGGGCGCCCCCGAAGCGCCCAAGCCGAAGCAGTCCCTCGCGGCCAGGATCGCCGCCCGGGCCGGCGGCGGGGTGATGCGGGTCTTCCTGATCCTCGTCGCCCTGTTCTGGCTGATGCCCACGATCGGTCTGCTGCTGTCCTCGCTGCGCGGTCCGCAGGACATCGCGGCGACCGGCTGGTGGAAGATCTTCACCGCCCCGTCCGAGCTGACCTTCGACAACTACCAGCGGCTGCTGGACAATTCGACGATCACCGGCTCGCTCGTCAGCACGATCATGATCACCGTGCCGTCCACCGTGCTGGTGGTGGTGATCGGCTCACTGGCCGGATACGCCTTCGCCTGGATGGAGTTCCCCGGCCGCGACTGGTGGTTCCTGCTGGTCGTGGGGTTGTTGGTGGTACCGGTGCAGGTCGCGCTGATCCCGGTCTCCGAACTGTTCGGCACCATCGGGATCTTCGAGACGACGCTCGGGGTGGTGCTGTTCCACACGGCGTTCGGCCTGCCGTTCGCGATCTTCCTGCTGCGGAACTTCTTCGCGGAGATCCCCCGCGAGCTGCTGGAGGCCGCCCGGCTCGACGGGGCGGGCGAGATCCGGCTCTTCACCCGAGTCGTGATGCCGCTGGGCGGTCCGGCGATCGCCTCGCTCGGGATCTTCCAGTTCCTGTGGGTGTGGAACGACATGCTGGTCGCGCTGATCTTCGCGGACTCCGAGTCGCCGCCGATCACCGTGGCGCTCCAGCAGCAGGTACGCCAGTTCGGCAACAACATCGACGTGCTCGCGCCCGGCGCGTTCGTGTCGATGGTGATCCCGCTGGCGGTGTTCTTCGCCTTCCAGCGGCAGTTCGTCTCCGGCGTGATGGCGGGCGCGGTGAAGTAGCGGGGTCGGCAAGGCAGTTCGACCGGCCGGGTAGCCCGTCCGGTCGAGCAGCCCTCACCGCACAGACGTACGGCCGTCCGTCAACAAGGAGCGGCCCGGTTCCCCGGAACCGGGCCGCTTCGGCGTCCTGGTCCCCCGATTGCCACGTCCGGCGTAACCCTGTCATTCCATCCGACGTTTGCGCTCTGCCTGGTTTCCGCGAACGATCGACCCATGGATGTGTAGTGCCCCGGTTCTCCGTCATCGTGCCCGCTTTCCGGGTCCAGGCGTATCTGCACGCGTGTCTGGATTCCGTGCTGGCCCAGTCCTTCAAGGACTACGAGATCGTCGTGGTCGACGACTGCTCCCCCGACGCCTGCGGGCCGATCGCCGACGAGTACGCCCGCCGGGATCCTCGCGTCACCGCACTGCACCTGCCCCGCAACATCGGCCTCGGGCCGGCCCGCAACGCCGGGATGGGCCGGGCGGCGGGCGACTACCTGATCTTCCTCGACGGCGACGACACCCTGCTGCCGGACGCGCTCCAGACCATCGCCGACCGGATCGACGCGACCGGCGAGCCCGACGTCCTGATGTACGACTACGCCCGTACGTACTGGACGGGCCGCAGCGTCCGCAACGTCCTGGCCGCCCACCTCGACGAGGCCGGCCCCGAACGCTTCCGGCTCACCGACCGCCCCGAGCTGCTGCAACTCCTCATGGTCGTCTGGAACAAGGCGTACCGCCGCGCGTTCGTCGAGGCCGAGGGGTTCACCTTCCCGCCCGGCTACTACGAGGACACCCCCTGGACCTACCCGGTCCTGATGTCGGCCGACTCGATCGCGGTGCTCGACGCGGTCTGCGTCTCCTACCGGCAGCGGCGGCGCGGCAACATCCTCTCCACCACCAGCGAGAAGCACTTCGACGTCTTCGACCAGTACGACCGGGTCTTCGCGTTCATCGACTCCCGCCCCGAACTCGCCCTGTGGCGGCCGGTGATGTTCCGCCGCATGCTCGACCACTTCTCGGCGCTGTTCGCCTCCCGGGACCGGCTGCCGCTGCACAGCCGCGCCGCGTTCTTCCGCCGGGCGGCCGCGTCCTGCCGCCGCTACCGCACCCCCGGCGCCCCGGTCCCGCGCCGCGCGCTGCTGCGGCACGGCCTGCTGCGGCTCGGCGCGCGGCGCACCTACCAGGCCCTGTCCGGGGCCCAGCGCCTGAGCGGCCGGCTGCGCCGGGTCGCGGCCGCCGTGCGCCGCACGGTACGGGGTGCGGCGCTGCGGGCGCACTACCGGATCCAGTTGCGGCTGCCGCTGCGCCCCCGGGACGCGGTGTTCGCCACCCGGGCCGGCAGCGGGTACGGGGGGAGCCCGGCGGCGGTCGAGGCGAAGGTCCGCGAGCTGGTGCCGGGGGTACGGACGGCCTGGATCTGCCGCCCCCTCGACGCCCACACCGTGCCGACCGGCACCCGTCACCTCGCGCCCGGGACCTTCGCCAACGGGGCGGCGCTGGCCCGGTCCGCGTACCTGGTGAACGACGGCGCCTTCGACCGGGGGCTGGTCAAGCGCCGGGGCCAGGTCCTTCTCCAGACGCACGAGGGCACACCGCTGCGGACCGTGGGCACCGATCTGCTGGACCGGCCCGCCGCCGCCCGGGGCACCGACTTCGAGGAGCTGCTGCGGTCGGTCGACACCTGGGACTTCTCCCTCTCGGCCAACCCGCACTCCACCCTCGTACGGGAGCGGGCCTATCCGTCGGCGTACACGACGCTGGAGTACGGCTCGCCGCGCAACGACGTCTACCACCGCACCGGCCCGGCCGACGTGGCGCGGCTGCGCGAGACGCTGGGCATCCCGGAGGGGGCCACCGCCCTGCTGTACGCCCCGGTGCCCCGCGACTACCGGCGTGTCCAGCGGCCCCCCTTGGACCTGGAGCGGCTGGTACGGGTCCTGGGCCCGCAGTTCGTCGTCCTGGCCCGGGCGCCGCGCCCGGCGGGCCCCGGGGGCAGCCACCGTGCGCCGCATCCCCGGATCATCGATGTGAGCGCGCACCGGTCCGTGGAGACGCTGGCGCTCGCCTCGGACGCGCTGATCACCGACTACGCGTCGCTGATGTTCGACTACGTCAACCTGGACCGCCCGGTGGTGCTGCACCTCGACGACATCGAGGCGTACGAGGCGGCCCGGGGCACGTACTTCGACATCACGGGGTTCCCGCCCGGCATCGTGGCCCGGAGCCAGGACGAGCTGTTCGACATCTTCTCGACCGACCACTGGCGGGGCTCCCGCTCAGCGCAGCTGCGGGCCGCGTTCCGGGCCCGGTTCTGTCCGTACGACGACGGGTACGCCGCCGAGCGGGTGGTGCGGCGGGTCTTCCTCGGGGAGACGGACGGGCTGCCGCTGCCGGTGCCGTCCGCGGCCCGCCGGACGCCTGCGGCCCTGCCCGCGCAGGACGGGGCCGGGGCGGCTGCCCGGGGCTGACCGGGCCCGTACGGCGCGGCCCGCTCAGCGCTCCAGGAACGCGAACAGCTCCTCCCAGCGGCGCAGGGTCTCCGGCTCGGAGAACCGCTGGACGCCGGAGCGGGCGCGCGCGCCCATCGCGTCGCGCAGCCGGGGGTTGCCGGTGAGTCGCAGCAGCCGGTCGGCAAGCGCGGCGACGTCCCCGGCGGGGGCGAGAAGCCCGTCCTCGCCGTCCCGGACGATCTCGCGCACCCCGGGCGCGCAGTCGAAGGCGGCGCAGGGCACCCCACTGGCCATCGCCTCAAGGAGCGCGAGCGGGAAGCCCTCACCCCGGGAGGACTGGACGAAGACGGAGGCGTCCGCCAGGGCCCGCTCCACGTCGTCGGTACGGCCCATCCACTCCACGGACCCGTCGAGGCCGAGCCCGGTGCACTGCGCCTTCAGCGCGGCCTCGTCCTCGCCCGCCCCGTACATGCGCAGCCGCCAGTCGGGGCGGGCCGCGGCGACCAGGGCCCAGGTGTCCAGGAGCAGGTCGATGCCCTTCTGGTCGCTGAGCCGGCCGATGCTCGCGACGGTCTTCGCCGTGCGCGGCGAGGGCACGACGGGGAGGCGGGAGAGGGCGTTGGGCAGGAAGCCGACGTTGTTCATGCCGTCGCCGGCCCACCGGTCGGCGTCCTCCTCGGTGAGGACGAGCCAGTGGTCGAGGTCCCGGTAGTGGTTCTTGATCCAGCGGTAGCGGTGACTCGCGCGGGAGTAGCCGTAGGACTCGTGGCTCATCCCGATGACCCGCAGCCCGGTGGTGTCGGCCTCCCCGACCCACTCCATCGCCCAGACCTGGGTGACGATGACGACCGCGCCGGGGCCGGCGGTGGCGAAGAGCTCCGAGAGCCGTCCGACCGCCTGCTTCTTCGCGGCGACCCGGGCCGCTTCCCTGCGCCGGGTGGGGATCCGGAATCGGTCGCGGACGCCGTGAGGCGTCCAGGGG